>JAZQHP010000100.1:0-18198 GCA_045540655.1 Acutalibacteraceae bacterium | reverse complement strand
GGCAAGGGTCGCGTCATCGATCATTTTCCATGTGTCGCCGACGCGGCGTGCCAGGAAGGAAGCGGCCTGGTAGTCGTAGGACGGATCGGATTCGGCGTTGCTGACCGCGGCGCCGAGGAACTGAAACGCACAGGTGCTGTTGTCAATGACGACCATCTGGAAGGCGAACTGCTGATCCTTACCGACGATGCCCGCGAAGATGGAGTACGCCTGACGGATCATATCGGGGTTGCAGCCTGCGTCAAAATGCTTACTGAAGGCGGCGTAATCGTCGTTGCTGTACGCTTCCGACATGCTTTGGAAAATCGCCCATGCTTCGGCATCCGCCGTATCGAGCATGGTGTTCGCGTTGGCGTCATCGGCGGAGGAATCCGCATCGGCGGGTGTATCCAGCGGGGTGTTGGTCACGTCGCTGTGCATGACGGAGGGGCCACAGCCGGTCAGCAACAGGGTCAGGACGGCGAACAGACATACCAATACAGTTAACAATCGTTTCATGGGGGATACTCTCCTTTTCGGTTGGGGTGTGTTATGTATTCAGTATACCACAAAAAGCGAAATGTGCAAGTGAACGGAATACAGTATATTTGTTCCTGTACAAAGCGAATATCGGCTGTTTTGCGGCAGATGTTGTTCCTATGTGCGGAACAATGCAGAAATGGGCGATCAGCGATAGGCGATGTCGCAGTGGGGATAGAGCTTGCCGGTCAGATCCGCACCGGGCGCGGATACGTCCGTAAAGCGGAAGATATGGGTCAGGTATTGCGTTTCGGCGAGCGTCTGTCCGTTAAGAATGGTGCCGAACTGTCCCTCGGCAATCAGCCCGTCGCGATTTTCAATGGAGAAGGACGGCACGTCGATGCGGGTGACGGGCTCGGACAGACCGTTAATGATGGCACATTCCGCGACCAGCGTGTTCCCGTCCCAATACAGCTGTTGAATCTGCAGATCGATCTTGTTTTTGACGACCTGCAGTTCCGCGGTGTTGTAATAGGCGTTCTCGCCGCGCAAAGACGACGGCGCGCTGAACATGCCCGAGAACGCAAACAGCACAACCGTGACCGTCAGCAACAGCGCTGTGCCCACGATGATCCACGCGCGGCGGCGGGTTTTGCGGCTGTTGTCGGTGGCGGTTTTGGCTTGCAGGCGGTTGCGGATGCGCTCGACGGCGAGCGCGTAGTTGTCGGTGGTGAAGCAATACTGTCCCCGAATGACCGATGCGGGGATCTCCAGGTCGCCGCAGATCTGAAAGACGGTCAGCGGGTCGGTGTGCAGCTTGTTGGCTTCGATCACCGCGGCGATCGGATAGGACTGAGCGGCGGCATTTTGCCGATGCTCGGCGACGGCGCGGTTCATCTGATCGTAGTAGGAGTTGCCCTGCTCGTCCTTGACGGAACGGAAGATGCTGGCGACGATGAGCATATCGTTGACGGCGTGCTCGTGGGTGTACAGCGAAGCGTCGATGTCGTCGTCGGAGAGACTGCGGCTGACGGCGCGGGCGCTGGTGTGCGCGTCCATGCGGTTGCGGTACAGATGCATCAGCGCACGCAGGCGATGGTTGAGTGCCCCCTGGCGGTCGGCGTCCTCGGTGCCGTTGAGATAGCCGAAATGCTCCAGAATCGCGCGCGCATACGCGGGGCGATAGTACAGGATCTTCAGCAACGCCTGAAAGTCCAGGCTGTAGACGTTGTCAAAATGGCGGTGGGTGATGGGGTGATCCTCCTCTGCCTCGGCGGCGAGGAATGCATCAAACCACGCGTCGCCGAAGGCGGCGGTGAGCGCTTCGTCAAACCCCTGCGCCAGACACAGCGTGCAATATTTTTTTATGGTGGTTGCCAATACGTCGTCCATCGGAGGACCTCCTTCGGGGGCGGTGGTTGAAATAAAAGGTATATATAAGGCGGGATTGCCGTGTCAAAACGCCGTTCGGGGGCGCTTGCAAAAGAATGTTCCGTGTCACGGAACAAAAATAAGCGGTAAACAGCCAAAAACAGCATAAAACAGGAACAAATATAATGTAAAATATTCACTGGCATGTTTCGGCTTTCTGTGATATACTGTGCTTGTAAGGCGGTTAACCGAAACGAACAGCAAGGAGCGTGAGATTACGCATGATATAGCTTGCCGGCGTCCTCATAATGGGCGCGGAACTCCTCCCGCAACGAAGCGGGAGACAAGATTTCGGCTTCCTTGCCGAAGCTGATAAAATAGTTTTTGATCTGGCGGGTGGTGCAGGAGAAACGGTAGATGCCGCCCTCCTCCACGGCAATGGGGCGCGGGCGCATATGGCTTCGGCCGAAGAATTCCCGCTCTCCCGTCGGGGTCAGGCGCACCGCGATCGCCTCGCGTTCGCCGAGCAGGTATTGCACACCGACCTCCAGCAGTTTTTGCTCAATGTCGCGTTTGTCATCGATGGTGAGCCGTCCGACCGACGGGCGGCGGATGGTCACGACATCGCGGATGCGGGTGATGCGGATGGAGGTAATGAGCTCCTCGGCGGCGGGCATGTCCTTCGGACGGGAGAAGCCGACCAGGTAGGCGTGACTGCCGAACTCGTCGCTCATCACCGCGTAGGGACGCACGCAAAACACCGTGGTACCCAGTGTGATCTCCAGCGCATAGGAAGCATCGATGGCGGGGGTCAGCACCTCGGCGATCAGCGCATCAAAGTAGATGCGCTCGCGCTGAGCGGGCGCAAGGCGCGCATATTCCTCCAGCAACGCTTTGATGTAGCGCGACGGCGACGCGTAATGCCGCTGTTCGGCTTGCTCCTCATAGAGGAGACGGAAGTTGCGGTTGTTCAGGCGGAACAGGCGCGAGTCGCCCTGCGGATAGGATTTGACCGTTGAGAGGATATCCTGCCGATAGACCTCCGTGAGTTCGTCAATGACCGCGTCCTTCTGGGCGTTGTCGATGCGCTCGGACAGCGTTGCCTGCAGCTGACGGCGGCGGGCATCCAACGCCACATCCACCGAGGCGGTCGCCTTGTCGCGGAACGCCGTGATGATGCGGTTGAAGAAACCGCTCAAAGAAATGTTGTCGCCGAACAGCGCGCGGTCTGCATCCAGCACGCTTTGCGCCAGACTGCTCAGATTCACGCGTTGTTTGTGTTCTTCATTGCCGCAGACCATACACTCACACCTTTTAAAAAACTTTCTATCATTATATCTTGAAATATCCGAAAAGTAAAGTCTGAATTACCATATAAAGGAGTATGATTTTTATGAAAAAGACCACCAATTACACCAAACGTCTGCTCGCCCTGATGATGGCGCTGATGCTGATATGTTCCGCCGCCGTCGGCACAACGAGCGTGTCGGCGCAGACGGCACCCGCGCCGATCACCTATATCCCCGGCGACATCACCGACGATGGTGTCGTGGATATGCTCGATGCGGTGGCGATGTTCAAGCACACCTCCGGCGACACCGAAGTGCCCGCCGTGCAGCAGGAAAAAGCCGACTACAACCGCGACGGCGAGATCGATATGCAGGATACGATGGCGGTGTTCCGTGTTGCCTCGGGTGAAGCGAAGCGCAAGCCCGCCTTCACGCCGCCCGATGAGATGGAACTCGCGGTATTTGAACTGATCAACGTGGAGCGCGCGAAAGCGGGCGTCGATCCGCTCGTCTATGTCTACGCGTCGCAGGAGCTTGCGGACATCCGCGTGGACGAAGTGAACCAATACTTCTCGCACACACGCCCGAACGGCGAGATCTGCTTCAGTGTATACGACGAGTTTGACATGAGCGATCAAGCCGTCATGTCCGGCGGTGAAAACATTGCCTGGGGTCATCGGAGTCCCGAAGAGGTGATGGCGGCCTGGATGAATTCGACCGGTCATCGCGACAACATTCTCAATCCGAACTTCACGGGTGTGATCGTCGGTGTGCAGGAAGACGCGACCTATCCCGGTTACTACGGATGGATGCAGTACTTCTTCTATTGATCGTGTTCGCGGCGGGCAGTGTCATACGGCACTGCCCGCCGTTGTTGTGATTTTCGGCACTTGTCAAACCGACCGACGTGTGGTATGATGAAAAAAGACAGACATCGTTCATCAAAAGGAGGATTTTCCCATGGAACGCTGGCATAAAGAATCCATTGTGTATCAGATTTATCCGAAGAGCTACTGCGACACCAACGGTGACGGTATCGGCGATCTGCGCGGCATCATCTCGAAGATTCCGTATCTGCAGGAGCTGGGCGTCAACGCCATCTGGCTGTCGCCCTGCTATCCGTCCCCCGGCGATGACAACGGCTACGATATTTCGGACTACCGCGACATCGGTCCTGAATACGGCACGCTCGACGATTTCAAGGAGCTGCTCCGCGTCGCGAACGCGCACGGCATCCGTGTCCTGCTCGATCTGGTCGTCAACCACACCTCGGACGAGCACAAGTGGTTCAAAGAAGCGCGCAAAAGCCGCGATAATCCCTACCGCGATTACTACATCTGGCGCGATCCCGTCGACGGCGGCGCGCCGAGCGATCTGAAAGCGGCGTTCGGCGGCAGTATCTGGGAATACGACGAGGCGACGGAGCAGTATTATCTGCACCTGTTCTCGAAGAAGCAACCCGATCTCAACTGGGAAAACCCGAAGGTGCGTCAGGAAATCGTCGACATGATCAACTACTGGTTGGACATGGGCGTGTCGGGCTTCCGCTGTGACGTCATCAACAACCTCGCCAAGGACAAGGACGGCAACATCCTCTTCGGCGATCGCCTGCACAGCTATCTGCATCAGCTCCATGTGGAGGCGCTCGGTCCGCACCACGCGCTGACCATCGGTGAAACGTGGGGCCTGACCCCCACGCAGGCGCTGGCGCTGACGGGCGAGGAGCGCGGCGAGCTGACCTCCTCGTTCCAGTTTGAGCATCTGTTGCTCGGTCGCGTGGGCGGCGACAAATGGATGCGCGAGCCCGTGGATGTGACCACCTATGTTGATATTCTCGCCAAGTGGGAAAATGGTCTCAAAGACGACAGCTATCCCGTGCTGGTGATGGAAAACCACGATCAGCCCCGCGCGCTGTCCCGCTTCGGCGACCGCGACAAGTATCCCTATGAGAGCGCGACGATGCTCGCCGCGATGCTCTACGGTATGCGCGGCATCGCCGTGATCTATCAGGGGCAGGAGCTGGGTCTGCACGATCCGACCTTCCGCACGCTCGACGAATACCGCGACATCGAATCCATCAACGCCTATCACGAGCTGAAGGAAACGGGCGAGTGGACGGAAGAGGAACTGCTCGCCAAGCTGCAGTTCGGCTCGCGCGACTGCGGTCGCACGCCGATCCCGTGGACGACGGGCAAGGAAGGCGGCTTCACCGACGGCACGCCGTGGATCAAGACGCAGGTCGATCCCGGCTATACCGTGGAGGAGCAGGAGAAGGCGGACAAGTCGGTGCTGAAGTTCTATCGCAAGATGCTGGCACTGCGCAAGTCCGAGGAAGCGATCGCGCACGGCGAGTTCACGCTTCTCGAAAACCGCAACGGCACCTCCGTTTACACCCGCACCGCGGGCGACGAAACGGTGTATGTGGTGTCCCGCTTTGCGGACTTCGGCGACAAGATACCCGCGTGCGTCCCGCAGGACGGCACGGTGCTTCTTTCCAACTACGACGACACGGTTGGCAAGAACCTGCGTCCCTATGAGGTGCTCTGGATCAAAGCGTAAGGCATCGTTTGACACAAATTATCGTAAAAAAGCCCGTCATCCGACCGGATGGCGGGCTTTTTGCCGCATCGGCGGCAAAGGGGCGCGGGAAACCGCGTGCCGGCGGGCGGATGATATCCGCCCAACATTCGGTGGGTATTCCAACCGCGTAGGGACCGACGTCCTCGGCGGTCCGCGGCGATGCGGTGGCGGCATGCCCCGCAAAATCGGCATTTAAAGGGGATTTTTTAAAAAAATCTTGATTGTACCGCACGAAAATGGTATACTCACATATTATGGGATACTATTTTATAAAAAAGGGGAGGTGGATGCATGAGCTTTCGGAGATGGCGCTTTGCCCCGATGGACAAAACCGCGGCGGCACAGCTTGCCGAGGAATGTGACGTGGACGGATTTCTGGCGTTGCTCCTGAGTGCGCGCGGCATCCACGATCCGCAGGAAGCGTGCGCCCTGCTGATGGGCGGGGAGGAACCGGGCGATCCGTTTGCGTTCGCCGATATGGACGCGGCGGCAGAGCGCCTGCAGGCGGCAATCGACCGCGGCGAAACGATCACAGTGTTCGGCGATTATGACGCCGACGGAGTGACTGCCACCGTGATGATGGTGACCTATCTGAAGGAAAAGGGCGCAAAGGTGCTGTATCGCATCCCGCGCCGTGAGGACGAGGGCTACGGTCTGCACCGCACGACCGTTGATGAGATCGCGGCAAACGGCACGGCGCTGTTGCTGACCGTGGATAACGGCATTTCCGCCGTGGAGGAAATCGCTTACGCCAACAGCCTGGGGATGGACGTGGTGGTCACCGATCACCATCAGCCTCAAGGGGATCTGCCGCCCGCCGTGGCGGTGGTGAATCCGCACCGCGAGGATTGCGAGAGCGAGTTTAAGATGTATGCGGGTGTGGGTGTGGCGTATATGCTCATCTGCGCGATGGAAGGCGACGAGGAATGGGCGCTGGAGCGCTATGCGGATCTGGTCGCCATCGGTACGCTGGCCGATGTGATGCCGCTGGAAGGGGATAACCGTCGGCTGGTGCGCGAGGGACTCGCGATGATCAACCGCGGCACGCGCCCCGGATTGACGGCGCTCGCCAAGGAAGCGGGCGCGCAAAACCGTCGGCAGACCTCGGGCTCGGCGGTGTTCACGCTCGCGCCGCGCATCAACGCGGCGGGACGCATGGGCGAACCCGATGCGGCGGCACAGCTGTTGCTGTGTGAAGATCCTGCCGAATGTGAAGAGCTGGCGCGGCGCATTGCCGCGTTCAATACCGAACGCCAGAAGACCGAAAGCGAGATCATGCAGGAGGTCGCGGCGTATATTGATGCACACCCGGAGGTGCTCACCGACCGTGTGATCGTGCTGGCGGGCGACGACTGGTTTTCGGGCGTTGTCGGCATCATTGCGGCGCGGGTGCTGGAAAAATACGGCAAGCCGTGCGTGCTGTTGTCGGTGAGCGACGGCATCGCCAAGGGCTCGGGGCGCAGTGTGGACGGATTCTCGCTGTTCGATGCGATCGCGTCCTGCGGCGATATGCTTCTCAACTACGGCGGGCATCAGCTCGCGGCAGGACTGGGGATGGAGGCATCCCGCGTGGAGGAATTCCGTCGCCGCATCAACGCGTATGCCGCCGCGCAGTATCCGCAGATGCCCGTGCCGGAGCTGTGCATGGATTTCCGCCTGATGCCGTCGCAGATCGGCGTCGACAAGCTGGACAGCATTGATCGGCTCGAGCCGTTCGGCGCGGGCAATCCGACGCCGCTGTTCGGACTGTTCCACATGACGGTGGAGCAGGTGACCGAGATCGCCGCCAAGCACAGCCGCTTCACGCTGTCGCGCGACGGCGTGGTGGTGTCCGCGATCAAATTCGGCGCGGTACCTTCGGCGCTCGGCTTTGCGGTCGGCGATAAGGTGCATCTGGCGGTGTCGCTGGATCGCAACGAATACCGCGGCACGGTGTCCGTGTCGGTGATTATCAAGGATATCCGCTATGCGGATACCGATCAGGAAGCGCTTATTGAGGCGGCACAGCTGTTTGACCGCGCGATGACGGATGCCGACGTGGCACCGTCCGATCTGGAAGCGGCGTGTCCGACCCGTGAACATATGGCGGCGGTGTATCGCCGCTTCAAAGCGGACGACGGCTTCGACGGCACATGGGAGCATCTGCACCATGCGCTGGGCGACGCGGTCCCCGCATCCAGGCTCCGTCCGGCGGTGGAAATTCTTCGCCAGGCACAGCTCATCGACGTGAAAAACGGCGGCGACGCGGTGCGCGTGACGGTGCGCCCTGTGGCGGCAAAGGCGGATCTGACGCAGACGCCGCTGATGAAACGCCTGCAGGCGACGGGATAACCGCCGTCGGCAGGACAGTCCGACGATATTATGAAAAAAGGAGGTGCGGCCACCTATGGAACAGGTAACCGATCTGATTCGGGCATTGCACGAAGCGATGAAAAAAAGCGGAAAACCCTACGACACGGATATGGTGGACCGTGCCGTGTCCATGGCGGTACAGCTCCATGCGGGGCAACGTCGCCGCTCGGGAGAGGAATATGTGTGCCACCCGCTCCACGTCGCCATTGTGCTGGTGGAATGGGGCATGGACACCGAAACCATCGTGGCGGGTCTGCTTCATGACGTGGTGGAGGACACCGCGATGGAAGCCAGCCAGATTGAACGGGAGTTCGGCGCGAGCGTAGCGTTGCTGGTGGACGGTGTCACCAAGATCACCAAAATGGACTTCTTCTCCAAAGAGGAGCAGCAGGCGGAAAATGTGCGCAAGATGTTCCTGGCGATGGCCAAGGATGTCCGCGTCATCATCATCAAGCTCGCCGACCGCGTGCACAACATGCGCACCAGCCACGGCTGGGCGCCGCAAAAGCAACGTGACAAGGCGAAGGAAACGATGGATATTTACGCGCCGCTCGCGCACCGTCTGGGTATGCGCGCGGTCAAGGAGGAGCTGGAGGATCTCAGCCTGCGGGTGCTGGACCCCGTGGCGTATGAGGAGATCGAAAAGGCGCTCGAGCAACGGAGGCAGACCCGCGCGGATCTGCTGGAGTCCATTCAGGAGCGCATCCGCGTGCGGTTGCGGGAATACGGACTGGAGCCGTATGTGGAAGGGCGCATCAAGAGCATCCCCGGCATCCACCGCAAAATGTATATGCAACAAAAGGCGTTCGACGAGATCTACGATGTGTACGCGGTGCGCGTGATCGTGGATACGGTGGCGGATTGCTACAACGTGCTCGGTCTGGTGCACGAGATGTTCCGCCCGCTCCCGAACCGCTTCAAGGATTATATTTCCACCCCCAAACCGAATATGTATCAGTCGCTTCACACGACCGTGCTCGGCAAGGAGAAGATTCCTTTCGAGGTGCAGATCCGCACGTGGGATATGCACTACACCGCCGAATACGGCATCGCGGCGCACTGGAAATACAAGGTCGGCATCAAGCGCAAGGACAAGCTCGAGGATCGCATCGCGTGGATCCGTCAGTTTGTCGAAGCCCAGCAGGATGTCGACGATAAAGCGGAGATCGTGCAGACCATCCGTACTGATCTGTCCGCGGACGACGTTTTTGTATTCACCCCGAAGGGCGATGTGATCTCGCTTCCCGTGGGCAGTACGGTCATCGACTTTGCGTATGCGATCCACTCGGCGGTCGGCAACCGCATGATCGGTGCGAAGATCGACAACCGCATCGTGCCGCTGGACACGAAGCTGGAAATGGGACAGATCGTCGAGATCCTGACAACGACCGCCCCCGGTCACGGTCCCAGCCGCGACTGGATGAAGATCGTCAAAACGGGCGAGGCACGCAACAAGATCCGCGCGTGGTTCAAAAAAGAACGCCGCGAGGAGAACATCGAAGAAGGACGCAATGCCTTTGAAGCGGAGCTTGCCCGCCATTATATCCGTCTGAACAGCGAGCAATACGAGCGGGTGCTGGAGACGGAGGTGCGCCGTCAGCACTGCGCGTCGGCGGACGATTTCTTCGCCGCCATCGGCTACGGCGGCATCCTGCTTTCGCGCATCATGCCGCGCATCCGTGACGAGCATATGCGTGCCGCCCGCGAAGAAGCGGCGGCGGCGCAGATCCCCAAAACCGACACGCAAAAGCATCACAGTCACAGCGGCGGCGTGATCATTGAGAATATGGACAACTGCCTGGTCAAGTTTGCGCGGTGCTGTGATCCCGTGCCCGGCGATGAGATCGTCGGCTATATCACGCGCGGCTACGGCGTGTCGGTGCACAAACGCGATTGTCCGAACGTGCCCGCGCATCCCGAAGGGGAACAGGCGGCACGCTGGGTCGAGGCAACATGGGAGGAGCGCGTGACAACAGGCAGCTTCAAAGCGGGTCTGTTCCTGGAAACCCATGACCGCGACCGTCTGATCGCGGATGTGACGACCCAGCTCGCGCTCATGCATGTGACGATCTATGCGATCAACGCGCGTGAGCCAAAGGATAATCACGGCGAAATGATGCTGACCATCGGCGTCAACAGCGTGGAGCATCTGGACATGGTGATCAACAAACTGCAAAAGATCAGCGGCGTCGTGCGGGTATCCCGCACGGGCAGCCACCGATAAGAATACGAACGGGCAAGTACGAAAGGAGTGTTTCGGTATGAAACGATGGATTTGGCGTGTGCTGGCGCTGACGGCGGCACTGTTGCTGGGGGTCGCGATGCTGACCGCGTGCGGTGACGGCAACGATGTGGTGATCTACGACACCAACCCGACCGAGGCCGAGGAAGAAAGCGAACCCACCCAGCCCATTCCCGAAGGACGGCTGTCGCTGTCGACACTGATGGCGCTTATGGGTCCCCATATGGTGTGGAGCGATATCAGCGAATACGAATACACGGCGGTGTCCGACACGGAAGCGGCATTCACCGTGCAGAACAACAACGGTCAGACCTGCACGTTGACCGTGACCTACGATGCGGCGACGGATGTGATCTCGACGGCGACCCTCTCCTGCGGCGACGTGAAGCTGGATGCCATGTCGGGGGAGACCGCGGTCGTGCGTAAGATCCTGGTGGCGATGAACGAGCAACAGGGAACGCAGGAATAAACAACGGACAGACGAACAAAGGAGTGTATCGATATGAATAAGTTTTTGGTACGTGTGATGTGCGTGGCGTTGGTGCTGGCGGCGGTGGCGGCGTTGCTGACCGCTTGCGGTGAGGATACGCCCGTGGTGGTGGAGCCGGTCGACCATGATCAGAATGCAGTGATTGTGATGACCACCAACCCTGCGACGGCCGACATTCTGGATTTCCCGATGATCATCGCGCTCAACAGCGACGATCTGAAATGGTCGATGATTTCGGCGTATCGTCACACCGAGGGCCCCGATAACACCGCGGTGTTTGAAGTGATCTGCACCGACGACAAGAGCGGCGAACTGCAGGTGGCGTACGATCCCGATGCCGACAAGGTGCTCAAGGCGGATTTTGTGTACGGCAGCAAGTCGGTCAGCATTCTGACCGATGACAACGCCGTGCTCATGGAGATCCTTGCCGAAGTCAATAAGGATTAAGAGCATGCGGGTGGTTTATCAGCGTGTCAGCCGTGCGTCGGTGACGGCGGACGGCGAACAGACGGGAGCGATCGGACACGGTGCCCTGTTACTCGTCGGGGTCGGACAGAACGACACCGGGGAGGACGCGGCGTTGCTCGCCCAAAAGGTGACGGCGCTTCGCGTGTTTGAAGATGAGAATGGACGCATGAATCGCGCTCTTGCCGATGTGGAAGGGGCGTTGCTTGTGGTGTCGAATTTTACGCTGTACGGCGATTGCCGTCGCGGGCGGCGCCCCGATTTTACGGCGGCGGGTGCGCCCGATCGCGCCAAGGCGTTGTACGAAACGTTTATTGAGGCGCTCAAGGCACAGGGCGTGCCGACGGCGTGCGGGGTGTTCGGTGCGGATATGGCGATCGACATGACGGCGGACGGTCCCGTGACCTTGATCCTCGACAGCGATCAACTCAAAGGACCTCGCCGCGGCTGATCGCGGACGGCAACCTGTGTTGAAAGGAGCAAACCATGAAGATCTATCCGTTGACCGTCGGCCCGCTCGGGACCAACTGCTATGTGGCGGCGGATGACGACGGCATCGCCGCCGTGATCGATCCTGCCGCCGAAGGGGCGCGCATCAAGGCGCTTCTCGATGCCATGGGACTGACGCTCGGCGCGGTGTTGCTGACCCACGCGCATTTTGATCATATCGGTGCGGCGGAGGAGTTGGTGACGTCGACGGTGCCGCTGTACTGCCACGAGGCAGAGGCGGCTTCGCTTGCCGATCCCGTGCGCAACCTGTCGGGGCTGTTCGGGGCACCGATGACGGTGGATACCGCGCCTGTGACGGTGCGCGAGGGCGACACGATCGCGGTCGGGTCGATGCGTTTTGAGGTTTGGCACACGCCCGGTCACACGGTGGGCAGTGTGTGTTATGTGACCCCCGAGGTGATCTTCTCGGGAGACACGTTGTTTTGCGAAAGCATCGGTCGCACGGACTTTCCGGGCGGCTCTCCCGCGGCGATGGCGCAGTCGCTTCGCCGCTTGCTTGCCGCGCCCGATGACCGCACGGTCTATCCCGGGCACGACGAGCGTACGACCCTGTCGCATGAGCGGCAGTATAACCCCTATGCGGGAATGTGATTCCCGCGGTATCACGACAGGAGGCCGACAGTGAAGCTGTATCTTTTCGGCGGGATTGCCCGCTACGAACCCGAAAATATCTGTCGGCTGTTTTTGCCCCACGAACCGATCGAACTGTGCGATACCGCGCCCGACGGCGTGGACACGGTGGCGGTGACGGCGGGGATCTGCCGCGAAGACGCGCAGACCGTCGCGCAGGTGCGCGTGGCGCTGGGCGGCTTTGACCGCACGCTCCGACAGGCGGTGACGAATGACGATCCGCTGATTGCGCTGTGGGGCAAGCCCGAAGAACTGACGGTGTGCACGTTGCTGTACACCCTGCTGTGTGCATTGTTTGAAACGACCCAGCCGTGGGGCTTGCTGACGGGCGTGCGTCCCGTCAAACTGCTTCGGCGGCTGACCGCGGCAGTCGGGGAGGACGCGGCGTTGCGCTATTTCCGCGAACGCCTGCTGTGCAGTGAGGAAAAGGCGCGCCTGGCGCGGGAAACGCTCCACGCCGAGGACGCGGTGCTCGCGCTCTCGACGCCGACATCGTGCAGTGTATATGTGTCGGTGCCGTTTTGCCCGAGCCGATGCTCCTACTGCTCCTTCGTATCACAGACGACCGAGCGGTCGCAGTATCTGATTCCGACCTATGTTGAACTGCTCGCGCGTGAAATCGAGCAGACAGGGACGATCATCCGCGAGCTTGGACTGCGTCCCGAAAGCGTGTACATCGGCGGCGGCACCCCCACCACCCTGTCGGCGGAACAGCTGACGACGGGGATGGGCGGGTTGTCGCGGCATATCGATCTGTCCGCCGCGCGGGAATACACGGTGGAGGCGGGACGCCCCGATACGGTCACGCGCGACAAGCTCGCGGCGATCGCGGCGGGCGGCGCGACCCGCATCAGCATCAATCCCCAGACGTTGTCCGATGCGGTGCTCGAGCATATCGGGCGCAAGCATACCGTGGCGGCGTTTTACGACGCGTTTGATACCGCCAGACAGCTTGGCTTCGATCACATCAACACCGATCTGATCGCGGGACTGCCCACCGACACCGCCGAAGGGTTTGAACGGTCGCTGGAAGGTGTGCTGGCGTTGTCGCCCGAAAGCATCACGGTGCATACACTGTCGATGAAGCGAGCGTCGCATCTGGTGATCCGCGGACGCTCGGAATACGACGGCGGCGGGGACACCCCGCACATGGTCTCCTATGCCACCGAACGCCTGCGCGAGAGCGGCTACCGCTCCTATTATCTTTATCGCCAGACGCGCTGTGTGGGCAATCAGGAGAACACGGGCTGGGCAAAGCCGGGACACGACGGATTATATAATGTATTTATGATGGACGAAACGCACACGGTGCTCGGGTGCGGCGCGGGCGCGGTGACCAAGCTCAAAGCGCCGCAGGGCGAGTATCTGGAGCGGGTGTTCAACTTCAAATTCCCCTACGAATACAACGCCCGTTTTGAAGAAATGCTGAACCGCAAACAACAGGTGGTGAGCTTTTATGACAACTATCCAACCCCACGTGACACATGATCTGAACGATGTCAACGCGATGGTGCGTGCGGATGCCGCGGCACTGGTGGCGCGCGAGGAAGCGCGCTATGACGGGCAGATCGCGCAGGTCGCCCGGTCGATTCTGCAATCGGGGGATTCCCTTCGCACGGTACTGCTGTGCGGTCCGTCGTCGGTGGGCAAAACCACAACGGCGCGTCGGCTTTGCGGCTTTCTGGAGCGGCACGGCACGCCGGCATTCACGGTGTCGCTGGATGATTTTTACCGTGGGGTCGGCAAAGCCCCGCGCCTGTCCGACGGTTCGTACGATTACGAATCGCCCGAGGCGCTGGATCTCGATTGTTTGAACGCGTGCGTGCGCGAGCTGGTCGCGACGGGGCAGACGCGTCTGCCGCGCTATGACTTTACGGCGGGCGCGCCTGTGGAGCGCGCCGTGTGGCTGCATGTGCCCGCGGGTGGTGTGGTGATCTTCGAGGGCATCAACGCGTTTTCGCCGCAGGTGGGCGCGTGCTTTGACGGGCTGGAGGTGCACCCGCTGCGGGTGTTCATCAACACGGTCGGACGCTTCGCGCTTGACGGCGAGCGGGTGCTCAGCCGCCGCGACGTGCGGCTGTGCCGACGGCTGTTGCGCGACGAGCGCACCCGCGCGAGCAGTTTTGAAAATACCATGCAGATGTGGACGCAGGTCATGGCGGGCGAGGAACGCTATATCTTCCCCTATGTCGAGACCGCCGACGCGGTCATCGACACTACAATGGCGTATGAGCCGTGTGTGCTGGCAGGACAGCTGTTGTCGCGCCTGCCGCAACTCGCCGACACCGCGTATGCGGATAAGGCGGCGGCGCTTGCGGCGGTCTACGGGATGTGCGAGCCGCTGGCGATGGCGGCGTTGCCGCGTATCAGCGTGGTGCGGGAGTTTGTCGGACTCAAGGATTAAGGACACAATCCGCGGTGCTGCCGCGGGTAAACCTATGACCCATTCAGAAAGGAAGGATCTTTATGGCAAGCATCGGAAGCATTTTGAACACCGCAGGTGACGTGGTGGATTCGGCGAGCAGAAAGACCGCCGAACTCGTGGACAAGGCAAAGATCAAGATGGAGATCGCGGCGCGCGAAAAGGAACTCGCCAACACGTTTGAGGGAATCGGTCGCCTGATGTTTGACGCCGCGGAATCGGGCGAGAACATCGATTACATCCGCGAGGATGCGTTTGAAACTGTCCGCGCACTGCAAAAGGAGATCGACAAACTGCGCGGCAAGCTCTATGCGTATCAGGGTGCGGTGGCGTGCCGTCAATGCGGCGCAATCAACGATGTGGACGCGATTTTCTGCAAAAAATGCGGCAAATCCGTGTGATTATGCCATAGTTTTGAGAATATTTACAAAATTTGTCGCAAAAAAGTGGAATTTCCTCTTGCAATCCGCGAAAAAATAGAGTACACTAGCAAAAGCCCCCCGATGTTCCTGCAGGGGGCGTTTTCGCGGAAAGGCGGAGAAAACATGGCGGTGGCATTTGAGAAAAAGGCGCGATACGATGCGGACGATCTGTTGCGCATCATGAAAGCGTTGCGGTCGCCGGACGGTTGTCCGTGGGATCGCGAGCAGACCCATCGCTCCATCCGCTCCGATTTTCTCGAGGAAACGCACGAAGCCATTGAGGCGATCGATAACGGCGACGATGCGGCGCTCTGCGAAGAGCTCGGCGACGTGCTGTTGCAGGTCGTGTTCCATGCGCAGATCGCGCAGGAGGAAGGACGCTTCTCGTTCGATGACGTGGTGGACGGCATCTGTCAGAAGCTCGTTGTGCGTCATCCGCACGTCTTCGGCGATGCGAAGGCGGACGATGCCGCGGCAGTGCTGAAAACGTGGGATGCCGTCAAGCGGCAGACGAAAGGCGATGCCGATCAGAGCATGTTGCTTCGCAACCTGCCGCGATCGCTCCCGGCACTGATGCGTGCCGCGAAGGTGCAAAACCGCGCCAAGCGCGTCGGCTTCGACTGGCCGTCGGTAGACGGCGCGATGCAGGCGCTCGACAGCGAGACGGCGGAGCTCAGGGAAGCTATGGCGGCGGGCAATGCCGCGGCGATCGAAGAGGAGTTCGGTGACCTGCTCTTTTCCGCTGTGAATGTGTCCCGGTTCCTGAAGGTGGATGCGGAGCTGGCGCTGACCGCCGCGACCGATAAGTTCATCGCCCGCTTCAGCGGGGTGGAGGCGCTCGCCAAGGAACGCGGCATCGACATGACCGAGGCGTCGCTCGAAACGCTGGATGCACTCTGGGACGAAGTCAAAGCGTCGCAACATTGATGCGACCGTAAACATGGTATCACGCGCATGATCGCGCAGAGGATATAATAACTTTTAGGAGGTTATCCCATTATGAAAAAGGCAGAATTGGTTGAAGTTGTTGTTAAGAAGACCGGTATGACGAAGGACGCGGCGAACAAGGCCGTGACCGCGACTGTGGAAGCGATCACCGAGGCTCTGGCGAACGGTGACAACGTGCAGCTCATCGGCTTCGGCACCTTCGAAGTCCGCGAGCGCGGCGCTCGTACGGGCCTGAACCCCCGCACGAAGGAGACCATCGAAATCCCCGCTTCCAAGCAACCCGCTTTCAAGGCCGGCGCGGCCCTGAAGAAGGCTGTGGCGAAATAAGTCACGGCTGTTTCATAAGCACGGAAAAAGCTGTCCCGTCTCGGGACAGCTTTTTTACAACCGAAAGGAGGTCGCGATCGTGCGACTGGACAAGTATCTGAAGGTATCGCGCCTTATCAAGCGCCGCACCGTCGCCAACGAGGCGTGTGACGCGGGGCGCGTCACGGTCAACGGCAAGGTCGCCCGCGCATCGTACGATGTGAAGGTGGACGATGAAATCGCGCTGACGCTCGGCACGCGCGAGGTGCGCGTGAAGGTCGTGTCGGTGCAGGAAACCGTCGCCAAAGCGGACGCGTCCTCGCTGTATACGTTGCTCTGATACCGTAAACAGGCATAAAACCGTCTCCCGCCGCATATCCATGTGGCACAAGGAGGCGGTTTTTATGGTTTGCAGGATCACCGAGCTTCACGACAAGGAGGTCATCAACATCCGCACGGGAGCACGGCTCGGGGTGGTGGATGACGTGGAGGTGGATTCGTGTACCGCCGCCTTGTGCGCCATCGTGGTGCACGGACGCCCGAAATGCTTTGGGCTGATGGGGTATGAGGAGGACCGCGTGATCCCCTGGAACTGCATTGAGGTGGTTGGGGATGAAACGGTACTGGTCAACGTGACGGAGCTTGCGGCATCCTGCTGTGAGACACGGCGGTGGACGTGGTTTCGCCGCCGCAAGCGATAAAGAAGAAAAAGCGCTCCCGTTTGTGAAGACGGAGAGCGCTTTTTTGATGCGGGCGTGTCTTTGGCTGTGGGCGCGACGAGATGGCGGCGATGACCTATATCTTGCGCCGCTGTCGGGAAAAACGGCTTTTTAACCACAGGATATGCGCTTTTTTGGGGAAAAGCAGGAGTAAAAATCACGATGTTGTTATCACTATTGCACAGAAAAAAGAAATAAAATCCCCGAAACCCTTGTAATTTTTGTAAAAAAGTGATATAATTGATGAACAAAAGAGTAAAATAATTATAAAAGGGGGTATCTCCGATGCGTCAATGGCTACGCGCGGCGGTTTTTGCGGTGCTGATCGCGATGCTGGCGATGACCGTCAGTGCGGCAACGCTCACCGATTTTGAAGAAACGGATCGGTTCTCGCCGCGCCAAGGACTGGACGTGGCGTCGTATACCGCGACAGCGTCGGGCGGCGCGCAACAGCTGTTCACCGTCACGGCGGACGCGGGACGGTTCCGACCGGTTATCGGCGGCACGCAGAGCGGACGCGCGCTGATTACGGAGATGGCCCCGGTTGTCGGAGACGGTGAGGTGGCGGCGGCGGTCAACGGCGATCACTTCTCGTTTCAGACGGGCGTACCGATGGGCATGTCGATATCCGACGGAGAGATTATTGCCAGCCCCGTGCCGGCGTACGATGCCGACGAGTATTATTTCCATGCGCTCGGCATTACGAAGGACGGCGAGGTGCTGACGGGCGAGAACCCGACGCTGTATATGCAGTATACGGTGCGCGACGAGACCTTCGTCATTGACCGCATCAACCGCACCCGCACCCAGTGGGAGGGCGAACAGGCGTGCCTGTTCACCCCCGCCTACGGCGCTTCCACGGGAACGGGGCGCGCGGGCGTGGAATACATCATCCGCGTGGACGAGGGTGAGGTCAAGGCGGGCTCTGAGCTGAAGGGTACGATCGTGACCAAGAGCATGGATAACGATTCGCCGCTGGAAGACGGCACGGTG
>JAZQHP010000099.1:0-5830 GCA_045540655.1 Acutalibacteraceae bacterium | reverse complement strand
ATCGCCCCGCTCGCCGAACGCAACATCGCGCAGGTGTATCGCATCGCCGACACCATCTGCACGCTGTGTGTCGAGCCGCACGGCTTTGATGCATTGATGGCCGCTTTATTTGACGCATTCGGACTTCGAATGAGCATGGATCAATATGTACTCGTCGGCAGCACCGTTCGTTCGTATGTGGCATGGTTGATCGACCAAAAGCGACTCACCACCGACATCACATCGAACGCGCTGCGCTTTATCCGCATATAACAAAAGGCGCTTCCCGTCAAGACACGGGAGGCGCTTTTGTGATCGTTCTAAATTACTTCAGGGGAATACCGCTGCAGAGATTGCCCTTCTTCTCGTTGTATTCCTCGTCGGACATCTTCAGCACCTGAATGCCGAGGATGATGCCCTTAATCACGTTGATGATACCGATTACGCCGAACGTGACACACGCCAACACGATGCGAAGAACGCCCGCCTTCACCTGCTTTTGCATGAAGCAAGGTACACCGTACGAGTTGAAAATGATGCACATAATGCCGAACAAAATGCGATTATCCATTCTATTCACCTCCTCCGACGGATATTTTAAATAATTATATCCAATCTGTCGAAAAATGTCAACATATACACCAAATATTTTGAGGTTTATATTCGCTAAAATTGTTATAAATTGTCAAAAGAACGCCTTGCCTATCGCCGCAGCCTATGATAAAATAAAAAGAAAAAGCTATAAAAGAGGTGATCACTATGGAGCACCCGCTGATCAGCGTATGCATTAATGCCTATAACGCGCAGGATACCGTTGTACGTACAGTGCAATCGGTGCTTGCGCAGACCTATACCCATCTGGAAGTCATCGTCATCGATGACGCCTCCGTTGACGATACTGCCGCCTTACTTCATGCAATCGATGACGAGCGACTGCACGTGTATACCCTTCCCGAAAACGGGCACATCTCCAACGCCAACAACGAGGCCCTCCGCCGCGCCAAAGGCACCTACATTGCGCACGTGGACGCGGACGACGTGTGGGTCGCGGATAAGCTCGAACGCCAGCTGGCGTTTTTGCAGGCACACCCGCAATACGGTGCCTGCTTCTCGCTGGCACACATGGCGGACGCCGACGGCGTGATCTTCGAGGACACGCGCTATCGCGCCGAAAACCCCGCCCCCGAGGATCGGTTTTATCAGCTTCTCACCAAGGGAAACTACATCAACCACTCCACCCTCCTCGCGAAAAAGTCCGTGATGGATCAAGTCGGAGAACACGACGTGGCTCTGCTGTATTTTCACGATTACGATTACTGGTTGCGTATGGCAACCGTTTGCGATTATTACATTCTGCCCGATAAACTGGTGACGTGCCATTTGCTGGACAGCGGTAACAGTCATATGAGCCCCGATAAGTATCAGGCGCACATCAACGAATTTGCGTATATCGCCGAGCGACGCATCATGGAATGTCCCGACGACTTTTTTCTGCGCGCCTTTCGCGACGAACTGCGCCTGCAAGGACCGCACACGGCCGCTCAAACCGCTCTGGAAAAAGCGTTTGTACTGATGAACAAAATCATCTATCTGCCCGGCAACTGCGCCCTGGCACAACGCCGTCTGGCAACATTGATGCAGGACGACGAACTGCGCCGTTGCGCCGCGCAGGATTTCGGCTTTACCGTGCGTGATTTTTATGCGCTGTTACAACAAGCCGCCTATCACAATGAGAGCGAAATCGCCCGTCTGCAGCAGGCGTATCACGATACCAAGCAGCACGCTGACAATCTGCAAGCCGCATTGGATGCGCTGTCCGCTTCCCATGCCGAAGCTATGCGCCAGTTAAACGACCTCGCCTCCAGTCCTTGGCGACGCTTCACCGCGCCGCTTCGCATGCTCGGCACGGCGCGTTGGATTCAGCGCACCGTGCGTGCCCCCAAACTCAAGGACGGCACGGCGGCTTCCTGCATTGCGGTGATGTATGGCTATTTCGGAAAAAACCTCGGAGACGATCTGTTCTTTGACATGCTCCTCAAGCGCTATCCCGATACCGTGTTTGCCGTGTATGATGCGAACGGCTATGAGGCGTTTTTCAACCGCTATCCGAACGCTTATCTCTACACCCGTTCGGATCCACGCGTTCAAAAGATCGACGCATACGGGGCCAAGCTCCGTATGCCTGAAGCGTTTGAATCGTTGCTGCTCTCCAAATCCGATATCGTCGTACATATCGGCGGCTCGATTTATCAACAGGTCGGCACGTGGGAAGAGGATCTGCGCATGCGTCGTAAACGCTATAAACGACGCCATCCGTTCTTCTCCGTCTCATCCAATTTCGGACCGCACCACACCGACGACTATCGGCAATACTGGGAACGCCGCTTTGCCGTGTGTCGGGACATCTGCTTCCGCGACAGCTATTCGGCATCTCTCTTCCCGAAGACAAAAGCCGTACGCACCGCGCCTGACCTGCTATTCTCACTGCCGCTTGAGCGGGTTCCGCGCAAACAGCATCAACTCTTCCTTTCGGTGATGAACCTCTCCTATCCCGGCTCGCCGTTCAGCGATGAGCAACAGACCCGCTATCAGCAATGGATCATCGACATCGCCGTGCGCCATTTGGAAAACGGTCACAGCGTCTGCCTCTCCTCCTTCTGCTCCTTCCAAGGCGATGAAGGCTTTGTGCGCGCGGTGTTCGAGGCGATCCCCGAGGAACTCCGCGAACGTGCCGAATGCTTGTTCTACAGCGGCGACGGCAACTTTGCTCCCATGCTGACCGCCATTGCCGAAAGCGAATATATGCTGGCAACACGCTTCCACGCGATGCTGTTCGGCTTCTCGGCGGGTGTTCGCACGTTGCCGATCTGCTACAACCAAAAACAGCGGCACGTACTTGAAGATATGGCGTTCGAGGGCGCAACGATCGACATCACGTCGCCGTCCTTCCCCTCCCCCGACGAGGTATTCGCTCTCCTGAAAGCGCAACCCTTCCCCGATGTCAGCCGTCAAAAAACCGATGCCGTACTGCAATTCGCCCGTTTGGACGAAGCCATCGCCAAACGCGGCGGTCACATCAACCGCCATTATTCTATATAAACATAGGAGGGTGTATTATGACAATGCCGTATATTCCCGAAGAAGCCCCGATCCTGCGAGAGGTACTCGCCGCATTTCCGTTCCCTTACACCCTGCTCGGCGCGGTGCGCTACGGACAGGGTCACATCAACGATACCTTTTGCGTCGTGTGCCAGCCGCAGGAAGGCGATGCGGTGCGCTATATTCTGCAAGGACTCAGCACCGCGGCATTTCCGCACCCCGAAGAACTGATGGAAAATTTCATCGGCGTCACCTCCTATCTGCGCGAGCAGATCCTCGCCGAAGGCGGCGATCCCGACCGCGAAACCCTGCAACTGGTCAACACCGTCGACGGCAAGCCGTTTTACGTCGATACCAACGGCAAGGTGTGGCGTCTGACCCCGTTTATTGAAGGAACCGACTGCATGCAGTCGGCAACTCCCGCGCTGTTTGAAGCCTCGGCGCGCGCGTTCGGTCGCTTCCAGTATCAACTGCGCGATTTCCCCGCCGAAACGTTGCACGAGCCGATCGTCAACTTCCACAACACGGAAGACCGCTTTGCCAAATTCCTCGCCGCGCTGGAAGCGGATCCCATGGGACGCGCCGCCGACGTGCAGGAGGAAATCGCGTTCGTCATGGCGCGCAAAGCCGATTGCTCAGTCGCCATGCAAGCCCTGCGCGACGGCGTATTGCCGCTTCGCGTGACCCATAATGACACCAAGCTCAACAATATTCTGATCGATCGTGCCACGGGCGAAGGCATCTGCGTGATCGACCTCGACACCACCATGCCCGGACTGTCCATCAACGACTTCGGCGATTCCATCCGCTTCGGTGCCAACCATTCCAAAGAGGACGAAAAAGATCTGTCGAAGGTCAATTTTGATATCGAGCTGTTTGAGGCCTACACCCGCGGCTTTCTCGCAGGCGCCAACGGCAGTCTGACCAAGGCGGAGCTTGAATATCTGCCGTGGGGCGCGAAGCTGATGACACTCGAATGCGGCATCCGCTTCCTGACCGACTATCTCGACGGCGACCATTATTTCCGCATCCATTATCCCGAGCAAAACCTCGACCGTTGCCGCACGCAGTTCAAGCTGGTGCAGGATATGGAAGCGCAGTTTGACGACATGGCGGCGGTGATCGCCAAATACGCAGAATAAGCGAGGCGCGCACGATGAAAACCGTTTTGACCTTCGGAGACTCCAACACCTGGGGCTACGATTATGATACCTATTCCCCGGACACAGGCGTGCGCGGGCGCTTTGCTTTTGATGAACGCTGGCCCGGGCGGTTGCAGGCGCTTCTCGGCGCGGACTACCGCATCATTGAGAACGCGCTCAACA
Organism: Acutalibacteraceae bacterium; assembly: GCA_045540655.1. Classification (GTDB taxonomy): domain Bacteria; phylum Bacillota; class Clostridia; order Oscillospirales; family Acutalibacteraceae; genus RGIG1959. Next base: position 1,427 of record JAZQHP010000099.1, on the reverse strand, counting down.
CCCGCACCATTGTGACGGAGGATCCATGCATCCCCCTGCGTCGCGGCATGGACAGCATGCGTGTGGCACTGGAGTCCAATACACCGCTCGATCTGGTGGTCATCCAACTGGGCGCCAACGAGTTCAAAACCATGTACAGCCGCCCGGCGGGCGCGATCGCCTTCGGACTGGATCATATGATCCGCCTGTGCAAGCAATCCTTCTACGGTTTCGCACCGCCCAAAATTCTGATCATTGCGCCCGCGCCGCTTCATCCCGATTGCGCGTCGATGGCACTGGGCTTCAATTACGGTCCCGATGCTTACGAACGCAGTCTGCAGATCGGGCGCGAGTACGAGGCGGTTGCCGCGCGTCACGGATGCGCATTCCTCGATGCGGCGACGCTGGATTTTGAACTGAACACCGTCGACGGTGTTCACTATTCCAGAGCCGACCACAAGAAACTCGCCGAAGCACTCGCACCCATCATCCGTGCCATGGAGCTTTGATCATGGCGAGACGATTTCACCGTTGGTATCAGGCGCATACCGCCTCCTTGCACGGAAGAACCGTGGCGATCACCGGCGCTACAGGCGGTCTCGGACAAGCGCTGTGCGCCGCACTCGCACAAAACGGTGCGTCACTTCTGTTGATCGACCGCAACCCCGATAAACAGCAGGCGCTTCTGAGCGCCCTGCAGGAAGCGATTCCGACAGCGGATGTGCGTGGCTTGACGGCAGATCTGGCGGATATGGACAGCGTCAAACGCGTAACCGAGCAGCTGTGCCGCACGCCGCCCGACATCTTCATCCATAACGCCGGTGCGTACAGCATCCCGCGTCACCGCTGCGACACAGGCTTTGACAATGTGTTTCAGATCAATTTTGTATCGCCGTATTATATGATCCGCCGCCTGCTCCCCGCGCTCGAAGCGCGCGGCGGGCGCGTGGTCGTGGTGGGCAGTATTGCGCACACCTATTCCAAAAGCGACCCGCAGTCGGTGGATTTTGCCGACCGTCAAGCGGCATCCAAGGTATACGGCAACGCCAAACGCTATCTGATGGCGGCAATCGCCGCCTTATCCGAACAGCACCCGTCGGTGTCGTTCAGCATCGCCCATCCGGGCATCAGCTTCACCGGCATTACCGCGCATTATCCGCCGTGGTTGTTTGCCGTTATCAAGCACCCGATGAAGGTGATCTTTATGAAACCCGCCAACGCCTGCCGCGCGATCGTGCAAGGCGTGTTTGACACCTGCACCGCCGATCAATGGATCGGGCCGTGGTGCTTTGACGTGTGGGGCGCCCCGAAAAAGAAGCGTCTGCGCACCATTTCCCCGACCGAGCGGGATACCATCGCCCGCACCGCCGAGGATATATACCACCAATTACTCTCCCGCTAAAGGAGCTGACCAACCATGTTGTCGCCCTCTGCGCTTGCCGTCATTG
>JAZQHP010000098.1:0-15095 GCA_045540655.1 Acutalibacteraceae bacterium | reverse complement strand
CCAGACCGTAACGGCCGCCGATGATGGTGGCTTCGATGCCGGCGTTGGCCAGAGCGGTGACAACATCCATGTACAGAGGCTCACCCATGGAGCCGGGCTCCTTGGTGCGGTCCAGAACAGCGACCTTCTTGCAGGTCTTGGGCAGAGTGGCCACAAACTTGTCAGTGGCAAAGGGACGATACAGACGGACCTTGATCAGACCGACCTTTGCGCCGGCGGCGTTGAGGTAGTCGACGGTCTCTTCGATGGTCTCGTTGACAGAGCCCATGGCGATGATGACGTGCTTCGCGTCACGCGCGCCGTAGTAGTTGAACAGCTTGTACTTCGAGCCGATCTTCGCGTTGACCATGTTCATGTACTCTTCGACCACGCCGGGGAGCGCATCGTAGTACAGGTTCGCGGCCTCACGACCCTGGAAGTAGATGTCGGGGTTCTGAGCGGTACCGCGCTGCACGGGATGCTCGGGGTTGAGCGCGTTCGCACGGAAACGATCCACCGCGTCCATGTCGACCATGTCCTTCAGGTCGGCATAATCCCACACTTGGATCTTCTGGATCTCGTGGGAGGTGCGGAAACCGTCAAAGAAGTGCAGGAACGGCACGCGGCCTTTGATGGTGGAGAGGTGCGCCACTGCGCCGAGGTCCATGACCTCCTGCACGCTGGACGAGCAAAGCATCGCATAACCGGTCTGACGGCAGGAATAGACGTCAGAGTGATCGCCGAAGATGTTCAGCGCGTGATAAGCCAGCGCACGCGCCGACACATGAATGACGTTGGGGAGCAATTCACCCGCGATTTTGTACATGTTGGGGATCATCAGCAGAAGACCCTGCGACGCGGTGTACGTGGTGGTCATCGCACCCGCCGACAGCGAGCCGTGCACCGCACCGGCGGCACCCGCTTCGGATTGCATCTCCGCGACCTTAACGGGGCGACCGAAGATGTTTTCCTGACCTTGCGCCGACCAGACGTCGGTGACCTCCGCCATCACGGAAGACGGCGTGATCGGGTAGATGGCAGCAACGTCGGTAAACGCATAAGACACGTGAGCCGCGGCGTTGTTGCCGTCCATGGTTTTAAACTTTCTTGCCATGTTTGTTATGTCCTCCTTTTAGGATAATATAGAACAGAACCGTTGCGGGTCATGCCCGCACTGTTTACATCATACCACCTTTTTTGCGATATGTAAAGGGGAAACTTTTCAAAATTCGAAAAAATCTGCTTTTTTAAAAAGTGCCGAAAACCGCATAGCCACGCCGTTTTGCGGCATTTGTTAAAAATTTGACTATCAAAAAGGCTCTCAAAAAGTACATTTTTTCAATTTCGGTCTTTTTCCTTGCATTTTGTCGGCTTCCTTGTTATACTGAAAAATAGAAAGTATATAATACTCTAAACAGTTAGAGAGGGATTTCATGAAACGATGGCTCATTGCTCTGTTATGCCCTGCGCTGATGATGGGCAGTTTCGGGGGATGCAACACACCGCCGCCGACCGTTGACGGCGCCACGCTCGTCACTCTGGGCGACTCCATCACCGCGTTATCCACTTGGCCGAAGGACACCGCTTCCCTGCTCAACATGAATCTGGTCAATGCAGGTGTCGGCGGTCACACAACCGAACACGGCTTATGGCGATTTGAACGTGACGTTGCCGATGCTGCGCCGGATTTCGTGATTATCAGCTTCGGTTCCAACGATTTCTACCGTCCCGACGGCACCGACCCCCGCGTGTCCGTCGAAGACTATCAAGCCAATCTGGAAACGATGGTCGCCAAAACAAAAGCCCTCGGTGCCGTCCCCATTCTGATGACGCCACCATTCATCTCTCCGACTGCTTCCGGCGGCGCGGCCAATTATCCCGAGCGTAATGTCAACGAAGCGCTCGACCGCTATGTCGAGGCCATGCGCCTCGTAGCCAAGCAGCAAAACATCGACCTCATCGACATGCACGCCGTATGCGACGACGGGCAAACCGTCAACACCTTCCTTTGCGCAGACGGTGTTCATCTGTCTGACCTCGGCAACCGCATGTATAAACAAACCATCTGCGACTACATGAACACCCACTTCAAGCGGGACCCTTCGATCCCCAAAGTAACCGTCCCCACCGCACCGCCGCTGCAACAAGGTGCGTGGACGGCTCCCGCCATGTCGTTTGATGCCGCCGATTGGCGCACCGTGTTTCCCGACACCATTCGCACCGAAGCCACCGACAACGGCATCACCTTCACCGCCATCGAAAGCGGCTGGCCGGAGATTCATTACTCTCCCGCCATCACCGACTCGCTCACCATCAAGGTGGCCGACGCGGCGCTGACCATCGACGCCGAACTCGTCGCCGCTTGTAATATATCGCTGTTCTTCAACGGTGTCACGCCGACACTCGCATACAGCGATACATACGTCCCGCTCGCGGACGTTCTCAAAACGGCAGATCCGTCCCTGAAAATTTCCGGCTCGGACATCGGCGGCGGTCAACGCATCCAATGCACCATTCCGATGAAAGACATTGTGCCGATGTCTTTCATCGCCGCAGACGGCACCGTTGTTCTGTCGGGCGTCAAAGTTTTCGTCGTGGGCGGCACGGGCACATCCGTCACCATCCGTGAATTCCACGTCACGGCTACGCCTTAATAAGACCCGCTTTAGGAGGCTTTATTATGAAACGTATTCTCTCGGTTTTCTTGTCGGTGCTGTTGCTTGTCAGCACCCTGTCCGTAACCGCGGTTCACGCCGCCGCACCCGTCATGGACGGTGCGACGCTCGTCACCTTCGGCGATTCCATCACCGCGCTCTCCACCTGGCCGCGCAGTGTGGCAACCGCACTGAACATGCATCTGGTCAATGCGGGCATCGGCGGCAACACCACCGCGCACGGCAAAGCACGCTTTGACCGCGATGTCGCCGCACACGATCCCGATTTCGTCATTATGTGCTTCGCCACCAACGATTTCCACCGCATGACGGCGCTGGGTGCGCCGAAGTGCGACCTTACGACCTATCGCACCAACCTGCAATACTTTGTGGATCGGGTCAAAGCCATCGGCGCCGAGCCGATCCTGATGACCCCGCCCTTTATCTCCCCTGCCGCTTCGGGCGGTCCGTCCTACTATCCCGAAGGGGATGTGAATGCGGCGCTGGATGTGTACGTCAACGCCATGCGCGAGATCGCCGCCGCCAACAACGTCGGTCTGATTGACATTCACTCCGTATGCGACAATTACGACGTGTCCACCTTCCTGATTTCCGATGGTGTGCACCTGTCCGATCAGGGCAACGCGGTCTACACCGACACCATCACCGCCTTCATGAAATCCCGCTACACGCAGGATCCGTCCGCACCCCGCGTGGAACAGCCCAAAGCTCCTGCCGCCGAGCCGGGCGCATGGACGAAGGATATCGTGCCCTATACCGAAGACGGCTGGCTGAATATCTATCCCGATACGATCAACGTGACGGAGGAAGCGAGCGGCGCGATTTCGTTTGCGAACACCAACGACGCATGGCCGGAGATTCACTACTCCCCCAAAACCGAAAACACGATCACCGCGCCCGTCATCGGCACCACGCTGACACTGGACGCCGATTTTGAGGCTGGATCGAACATTCTGCTGTTCTTCAACGGTCCGAACCCCACCCTGTGCTACGCGAACACGTATGTATCGCTCAGCAAGATCCTTGCCGCCAAGGTGCCGGGCTTCCAAACCTCCTATGACGACATTGTCGGCGGACAATCCGTGCAGGTGTCCATCCCGCTGTCGGACATCGTCCCCGCCTCCTTCATTGCCGCAGACGGCACCGTGAACTTCTCGGGTGTGAAGGTCTTTGCGGTCGGTGACGCCGGCAAAAAGGTGACCATCCACGAAATGAGCATCACCACCACCGGCGGCGCGGCGGGTCCCGCTGTTCCGTCCGCTTGCACCGATGTTACCTCGTTGCTTCCCACCGCTTCGTCGCAGATCACCGCGAATCAGGGCGTTGCCGACAGCACCCTCCGAGCCGACGGCTCGCTGACGCTGGCACCCTCCGCCGACAGCGATATTGCCTGGCCGTCCGTCAAGGTGGCGGTCAGCCGCTCCGTTGATCTGTCCGATACGCCGTATCTGCATCTGAAGACCACCACCGGCGGCGGTTGGGCAAACGGTTACCTGTACATCACCACCCCCGACGGTCGCCAGCACATGGTGCAATTATCCGCCCTTCTGAGCGGCACCGCCAACGATTTTGCGACGGAGGACGTGTATGTGGATCTTGCCACGGCGCTGGGTACTCACCGCACCGTCACGCTCGATTATTACACGCTGTCGGTATACGGCACGACCAAGGACTCGCTGACCTGGAACACGCTGTCCACCGCCCGTGAACAACTCTATGCTCCGGGCGATGTGAACGGCGACGGGGAGCTGACCACCAACGACGCCCGCTACATCATGCTCCATGCACTGGACAGCGTGAAGCTGGAAGAGCCGTTCGCCACCGTCGCCGATATCAGCGGTGACGGCGATATCACCACCACCGATGCGCGCCTGGTCATCCTTGCCGCGTTGCAATAAACCATTTAGGAGGAATCTTTTATGAAACGACTGATCAGTCTGTTGCTGACCGTCCTGCTCCTCGTCGGTATGACGGCGGTCATCCCCGCCACCGCCGACACCCGCGTCATGGACGGCTGTACGCTCGTCACCTTCGGTGACTCCATCACCGCGCTGTCCACCTGGCCGCGCAGTGTCGCCAAAGCCACCAATATGCACCTGGTCAACTCGGGCATCGGCGGTAACACCACCGAGCAGGCACGCGCCCGCTTTGAACGCGATGTACTGAATAAAGATCCCGATTTCGTGATCATGAGCTTTGCCACCAACGATTTCTATCTGGAGGACGGTACCAATCCGCGCGTCACCACCGCCCGTTACAAAGAAAACCTGCAATATTTCATCGCGCAGGTGGAAGCCAAAGGCGGTGTGCCGATTCTGATGACCCCGCCGTTCCTGTCGGACGATTCGCAGGGCGGCTCCGACCTGTATCCCGAGAAATCCGTCAACCTCGCGCTCGACAAGTATGTCGTCGCCATGCGTGAGGTCGCGTCCGCCACGGGCACGCATCTGATCGATATGCACGCGGTGTGCGACAGCGGCTATGATCTGAACACCTTCCTCATCGCGGACGGTCTGCATCTTGCCGATCAGGGCAATCAGGTCTACACCGACACCATCGTGAACTACCTGCAAAGTCATTTTGCGCAGGATCCGTCCGCACCGCGTGTCGTCACGAACGACCCGCCTGCTCTGCAAAGCGGCGCATGGACCAAAAGCCTGATTTCGTTGAACAGCGCCGACTGGCTCGTGCTGTTCCCGGGCACGCTGTACGGCACCGACAACGCCGACGGCTCGCTGTCCTTTGCCAACACCACCGGCAAATGGCCCGAAGTGCACTATTCTCCCGGCTTCTATAACATGTTCTATGCGCCGGTGGCGAACAGCACGCTGACGCTCGACATGGAGCTGACCGCTTCGGCAAACCTGTCGCTCTATTTTGACGGTCCCACCCCCACCCACGAATACACCAACACCAGCGTGGCGCTCGCGCCCATCATTGCGGCGGCGCATCCGCAAGTGAAGACCTCGGGCGACGACATTGCGGGCGGGCAGGACATCCGCGTGTCCGTGCCGCTGTCCTCCATCGTCCCCTCGAAGTATATCCGCAGTGACGGCACGGTACTGCTCTCGGGCGTGAAAATGTTCGTGTCGGGAGCGGCGAACGCGCCCGTCACCTTCAACGAACTGAGCATTTCCGCCAACGGCGGCACGCCCGCTCCGACGCACTACACCGACGACGCCACCCTGCTTCCGACCTCGCTTTCGGCGATCAGCGCCAACGAGGGCAAAGCCGAATACGTGGTGCAGGCCGACGGCGGCTTCCATCTGTCCCGCTCGGCAGCAAGCGACATTGCCTGGCCGTCCGTGAATGCGGTCGTGAACAAAACGGTGGATCTGCATAAGACACCGTATCTGCATCTGAAGCTGACGACAAGCGGCGGCACCGCCAACGGCTTCCTGCACTACACCGATGCCCACGGCAACAGCGGCTCGGTGCGGTTGTCCGAAATGATCCACGGCACCGCCGATGACATCGCCGCCGACATCGACACCTACGTCGACCTGGCCTCCGCAATCGGTTGCGGCGGCACCGTCACCATCGACAGCCTGACGCTGTCGGTATACGGTGTCGCGGACGCCGCAATCACCTGGAACGCGCTGGCAACCGCCGCCGAAAGCCAATATGCACTCGGTGACGTAGACGGATCGGGTGCCCTGTCCACCAACGACGCGCGCTACATCCTGCTCCACGCGCTGGGCAGTGTGGTGCTGGATGAACCGTTCGCCACGCTTGCCGATATGAACGGCAACGGTGAGATCACCACGACCGACGTCCGTCTGGTGCTCCTTGCCGCATTGTCCGACTGACCCGCTGTAAACCCCCTTGCAGGAGACATCTCCTGCAAGGTTTTTTTTTGCGTCTTTACGCAAAAATCCCGCAGAAATCCCTTGACGAACGGCACGGTTACGGATACAATATACTGGTATAGTTATGTAATAATATATATTTATATAAAGGAGTTTTGATTATGGCTACGCTTTATCCGTTCCGTGCATGGCGCTTTTCCGAACAAGCAGGCGACCCCGCCACGCTGATGTGCCCGCCCTACGACATTATCAGCGAGGAACAACGCCGCGCGTATCTGGAGCGCAATCCTCACAATATCATCCGTCTGGAACTGCCGCGCGAAGGCGCCGACCCGTATGCACAGGCGGGCGCTACCGTGCGCGAGTGGTGCGAGGACGGCACACTGGCGCGCGACGAGGACGCCGCGTTTTATGTGTATGACCTCGTGTTCGAGGTGAACGGCGAGCAAAAGAACATCACCGGTCTGCTCGCCGCGGTGGAGCTGTCTCCTTTCTCGGAGGGTGTGGTACTCCCCCATGAATGGACCCTGTCGAAAGCCAAAACCGACCGCCTCAATCTCATGAAGGCGACCGGCTTCAACTTCAGCGATATCTACTCGCTCTATCAGGCGGACACCAAAGCGATCCTCGACGACGCGATGACAGGCGAACCGCTGACCGATCTTATCGACGAAGACGGTCTGCGTCATCGTCTGTGGGCGATCACCGATCCCGCGGTCATCGACGCAGTGCGCACGACCTTCGCCGACACGAAGCTCTACATCGCCGACGGTCACCATCGCTATGAGACCGCGCTCAACTACAAGAATTACCGTCTGGAGCAAGGCTTGCCCGTGGCGGGCGCGGACCGCGTAATGATGATGCTGGTGGACATGAGCCATCCGGGTCTGGTGGTCTTCCCGACCCACCGTCTGCTCCGCGACCTGCCCGCGTTCGATGCATCGGCATTGCTGACCGCGTGCGAGGAGGATTTCGACGTGGAACGCGATCTGCCGCTCCAAACAGCACAGGAGAAGCTCGCCGCCGCTTATGACCGCGGCGAAAAAGCGTTTGTGTGCTACACGGGCGGCGACACCGCCTCCCTGCTCACGCTGAAAAATGCCGCACTGATGGACGCCCTGCTTCCCGGCGAATCCGCCGTGTCGCGTCAGCTGGACGTCAACGTCCTGCACTCGGGCATCCTGGAGCGCAAGCTCGGCATCGACAAGGAAAACATGGCACAACAGATCAACCTGACCTACACCCGCGTGCTGGAGGAAGCCATCGACGGTGTCAACAACGGCACCTACCAATGCGCCTTCCTGCTCAACCCGACCCGCGTGTCGGAGATTCAGGGTGTTGCCGCCGCGGGCGAAAAAATGCCCCAGAAATCCACCTATTTTTACCCGAAACTCATCACGGGTCTGACCCTCAATCAGCTCGACTGATTCTATTCTTAACGCTAACAGGAGGTGCAAGCTGTGCCTGCATCGCTCGATCATACCCGCAATTTTTGCATTATTGCCCACATCGACCACGGTAAGTCCACCCTTGCCGACCGCATTCTGGAGTTGACCAACACCGTCGCCAAACGCGACATGGAAGAACAGCTGCTGGACAGCATGGATCTGGAACGCGAACGCGGCATCACCATCAAAGCCCACGTGGTCACCCTCAACTACACCGCCAAGGACGGCGAAACCTACACTTTCAACCTCATCGACACCCCGGGTCACGTCGACTTCAACTACGAAGTGTCGCGTGCGCTCGCCGCGTGCGAGGGTGCACTGCTCGTGGTGGACGCGTCGCAGGGCATCGAAGCCCAGACGCTGGCGAACACCTATCTCGCCGTCGAGCACGATCTGGAGGTTGTGCCCGTCATCAATAAAATCGACCTGCCCGCCGCACACCCCGAAAAGGTGCAACAGGAGATCGAAGATATCATCGGTATCGACGCGTCCTACGCCCCGATGGTATCGGCGAAATCGGGTCTCAACATCGAACAGGTGCTCGAAGCCATTGTGGAATATATCCCTTCGCCCAAGGGCGATGTCAACGCCCCTCTGCAGGCGTTGATCTTTGACAGCTATTACGACAGCTACAAGGGCGTGATCGTTTACATCCGGGTGAAGGAAGGCTGTGTCAAAACCGGCGACACCATCCGCATGATGGCGACGGGCGCACAGTTCGACGTCACCGAAGTGGGCGTCATGCGTCCTTCCCGCCCCGAACCGACCGGCATTCTGCAGGCGGGTGAAGTGGGCTACATCGCCGCCTCCATCAAAACGGTGGGCGATGCGCGCGTGGGCGACACCATCACCCTCGCCTCGGCTCCCGCCGCTCAGCCGCTCCCCGGCTACCGCAAGGTCAACCCCATGGTGTTCTGCGGTGTGTTCCCGGCGGACGGCGCGCATTATCAGGATCTGCGCGAGGCGCTCGAACGCCTCCAGCTCAACGATGCCGCGCTCACCTTTGAACCCGAAACCTCGGTGGCGCTCGGCTTCGGCTTCCGTTGCGGCTTCCTCGGTCTGCTCCATATGGAAATCATCCAGGAACGCCTCGAACGCGAATACAACCTCGATCTCATCACCACCGCGCCGAGTGTTATCTATCGCATCACGCTGACCGACGGCACGGTCGTGGAGATCGACAACCCCACGAACTATCCCGACCCCGCCTCCATCGCGCTCGCCGAAGAGCCGATTGCCGACGCGCATATCTTTGCGCCCAACGATTTTGTCGGCAACATCATGGAGCTGTGTCAGCAACGCCGCGGCGTATTCAAGGACATGAAGTACCTCGATCCCACGCGCGTGGATATCCATTACGAACTGCCGCTCAACGAAATCGTCTACGATTTCTTCGACGCGCTCAAATCCCGCACCCGCGGCTACGCGAGCTTCGACTATGAGCTCAAGGGCTACACCAAGTCCGACCTCGTCAAGCTCGACATTCTTCTCAACGGTGAAATGGTGGACGCCCTGAGCTTCATCGTCTTCTCGGGCAACGCCTACAGCCGTGCCCGCCGCATGTGCGAAAAGCTCAAGGAAAACATTCCGCGTCAACTGTTTGAAGTGCCTGTGCAGGCGGCCATCGGCGGCAAGGTCATCGCCCGCGAAACCGTGCGCGCCATGCGCAAGGACGTGCTTGCCAAGTGCTACGGCGGCGATATTACGCGTAAGAAGAAACTGCTTGAAAAGCAGAAGGAAGGCAAAAAACGCATGCGTCAGCTCGGCTCCGTGGAAGTGCCGCAGGAAGCCTTCATGGCGGTGCTCAAGCTCGATGACGACTGATACCTCATCATGACAAAGGTGTGATTTTATGGATAATCGCCCGATCGGCGTATTTGATTCGGGGCTCGGCGGCCTGACCGTCGTGCGCCAGATTCTGAAAGAATGGCCCAGCGAAGATATCGTCTATTTCGGCGACACGGGACGCGTGCCCTACGGCACCCGCAGTCCCGAAACCATCTGCCGCTACACGGCAGAGGACTGCCGCTTCCTGCTCAAGCACGATGTGAAAATGATCATCGCCGCCTGCGGCACGGCAAGCTCGGTCGGCGCGAAGGTGCTGTCGGAGCTCCCCGTCCCGTCGGTCGGTGTGGTGGATGCGGCGGCCGTCGCCGCGGCAAAAGCGAGCAAAACGGGACGCATCGGTGTCATCGGCACCGCCGCCACCGTCGGCACGGACGCCTTCGGCATCCGCATCCGCAAGGAGCGCCCCGATGCCGCCGTGTTTTCGCAGGCATGCCCGCTGTTTGTGTCGCTGGTGGAAAATGGATGGATCGAGACGGACAACGAAGTCACCGTTGCCACCGCCAAGCGGTATCTCGCGCCGCTCATCGACGCAAAGATCGACACCCTGATCATGGGATGCACGCACTTTCCCCTGCTCGCGCCCGTCTTCGCCGCGATTCTCGGAGACGAAGTGACCCTGATCGACACGGGACGCGAAGCGGCGCTGGCAGCATACGATCTGCTCAAAGAAAAGGATCTGCTGGCGGACGACGCCAAGAACGAATGCCGCTTCTTTGTCAGCGATCGCCCCGACGGCTTCTGCGATATGGCGTCGATGTTCCTCGGACGCGATGTCAAAGAGAATCTCGAAGAAATCGACCCCGGCCTCATGGTGGAATAAGGCGGTGACCCCATGAAGATTCAGCTGACTATCACCGCCGGTGTGACCGATGCCGACGGCACCGAGCGCACCACGCAGACTGTCCCCGGCTTCTGGCACCGCGACGATAACAGCCTGGAGCTCCGCTACCGCGAGCCGGGCGGCGAAGAGGGGCTTGGAAACACCTTCACCCAACTGCGCATTTTCGACCGGCATCTGGAAATGCAACGCACCGGCGACTACCGTTGCCTGCTCATCCTGGAGCCCGGTCGTTCCCATGAATGTCCCTATGTCACCCCCTTCGGCACGTTGCCGCTGACGGTCACCACGCAGGCGTTCCACGCCGCGTTTGAGCCCGACGGTCACGGCGAGCTGTCCGTGTGCTACACCCTGCACGCGGGTGCCGAGCCCACCCATCACGAATTGCGGTTGCAGGTACAACCGTTTCAATAAAAAGGAGTGTTCCCCTATGGTTTTGACGGATTACTTAAGCGGCATCGTATCCGATGCTTTTGCCGCGTGCGGCTATGACGCTTCGCTCGGCACAGTCACCCCATCCGACCGCCCCGAGCTTTGCCAGTTTCAGTGCAACGGTGCGTTCGGCGGCGCCAAGCTCCATCGCAAAGCCCCCGCGATGATCGCGGGTGACGTGGCGGCGGTGCTTCGGGAAAACCCGCTGTTCGCGGCGGTGGAAGTGGCAAACCCCGGTTTTCTGAACATGACGCTCACCGATGACGCGATCGCGTCCATGGTGGCACAGTTTGCGACCGGCGAGCGTCCGCTCGTCGAGCCGGTCGGCGCGGGTCAGACGGTGGTCGTCGATTACGGCGGGCCGAACGTCGCCAAGCCCCTGCACATCGGCCACCTGCGTCCCGCCATCATCGGCGAAGCCATCAAGCGCCTGTGCAAAGCGAGCGGTTACCGCACTATCGGCGACATTCACCTCGGCGACTGGGGCTTGCAAATCGGCCTTGTCATTGCCGAACTGCGCGAACGCCATCCCGCATGGCGCGTGTTTGCCGACGATTTTGACCCCGCCGCCGATACGGTGCCGACGCTCGATGTGGAGCTGTTGCAGGAAGTGTATCCCTTTGCCAGCGGCAAGTCGAAGCAAGACGACGCGTTTAAAGCCGCCGCCCAGCAGGCGACCTACGAGCTGCAAAGCGGTCGCGCGGGCTTTATGGCGCTGTGGAAGGAAATCATGCGCGTGTCGGTGGACGATCTAAAGCAAAACTACAACCGCCTGCACGTGTTTTATGAACTGAGGTACGGCGAAAGTGACGCCGAAGCGTATGTCGGTCAGCTGGTCGATACCTTGAAAGAACAACAGCTTCTGCGCGAAAGCGACGGCGCACTCGTGGTGGATCTTGCCACCGAGGATGACACCGCCCCGATGCCCCCCGTCATCATCAAAAAATCCGACAACTCCAGCTTATATGCGACGACCGACCTGGCGACCATCATCCAGCGTCAGCAGGATTATGCGCCGAACAAGATCTGGTATGTCGTTGACAAGCGCCAGAGCCTGCATTTTGATCAGGTGTTCCGCTGCGCGAAAAAAGCGGGGCTTGTCCCCGCCGACACCGACCTGAAGCATCTGGGCTTCGGCACCATCAACGGTGCCGACGGCAAGCCCTTCAAAACCCGCGACGGCGGCGTCATGCAACTGCGTGTACTCATCGACACGGTCACCGATGCCGCGATGGACAAGCTGCAGAATTCCGACTATCTCAATTCGCTGTCCGATGAGGGCAAGCGCGCCGTCGCCGAAAAGGTGGGCGTCGCGGCGATCAAGTTCGGCGATCTCATCAACCATCGCGCCAAGGACTACATCTTCGATATGGACAAGTTCCTGTCCTTTGAAGGCAAAACCGGCACCTACCTGCTGTACAACATCACCCGCATCTTCTCGGTGCTCAAAAAGGTGGACGTGGCAGATGCCCCGCTCACCATCACCTCGGATGCCGAGCGCGATCTGTGCCTGAAGCTCCTGCTCTCCCCCGAAGCCTTCGGCAAAGCGCTCGCCGAGCAAGCGCCCAATCTCGTGTGCGAAAACGCGTATGTCATCGCGCAGGCGTTCTCCAAGATGTATCATGACTGTCCGATCGCCGCTGAAGCCGACGACGCCGTCAAAGCCTCGCGCGTGGCGCTGTGCCGCCTCACCAAAGATATTTTGGTGCAACACCTCGATATCCTCGGCATCGAAGCCGTGGAAAATATGTAAGCTCGTCCCATCAACATAAAAAAGGAGTGTTCTTTATGATGAAGCCCATTACCGGTACTTTCTTTGAGTTCGACCACCACAACCGCGCCGAAGGCAAGTATTACAACGACGCCATGTGGTCCTTCACCGAGGAGCAGTGGCGTGCCAAGGTGCGCGAAACCGCCGAGCTCGGCATGGACACCCTCGTGCTGATGGCGTCCGCGCTGTATTTCGAGGCGTACTTTGCATTTGATGAATTCCCCTACCCGAAGCACCTTGCCTGCCCGAACGTGATGGAAGTGCTGCTCGACGAAGCCGACAAAACGGGACAACGCGTGTTCCTGTCGGCGGGCTTTTTCGGCGACTGGGTGGAACCGTCGGTGAACACCACCGACAAGACCATCATCAACCGCTCGCTCAAGGCGATGAACATCCTCTCCGAAAAATACGGTCATCACACCTGCATCGAGGGCTGGTATATGCCTGACGAGTGGGAGATCGAAGGTCACTTCGACGATCGTTTCATTCGGTACATCAACATCATTTCCGCGGAAGCACGCCGCCTGAACCCCAAAAACAAAACCATCATCGGTCCCTACGGCACCCGCATCACCAAGCCCGACGATCTCTACGTCAAGCAACTGGAGTCGCTGGATCTGGACATCATCGCCTATCAGGACGAGGTCGGCGTGCAGAAGACGCTTGTGGAGCAGGAAGCCGCCTACTACGAAGCGCTGTTCAAGGCGCACGAGAAAGCGGGTCGCGCCAAGATCTGGGCAGACATGGAAGTGTTTGAGTTTGAAGGCAAGGTGTATCAGAGTGCCCTCCTTCCCGCTCCGTGGGAGCGCGTGAAGGCGCAGATGGAAGCGATCTCTCCGTTCGTGGAAAAGATCATCATCTATGCCTATCAGGGCATGATGACCAAGCCCGGCGGCATCGCGCGTTGCGGCTATCCCGAGCGCGCCGAACAGCTCTACACCGACTATAAGACGTGGCTGGACAGCACCAAATGAGTCTGCCGATCAGCGGCTCGTTCATCGAGATCGAACACCCCAACCGTGCCGAACGCGTACGGACGCACGAGGCATTATGCGCCTTCACCGCCGCCTCCTGGCGCGGAAAGGTGCGCGATATGCACACCCTCGGCATGGATACGCTCGTATTGCTCAGCACGGCGCTTCGCGCGCAGGCGTATTTCCCGTTTGACGGCTTTTCCTTTCCGCCGTATCTCGCCTGCTCCGATCCGATCGAGGCGATCCTCAGCGAAGCGGACCGCCTGTCCATGCACGTATACGTTGGGGTCGGCTACTACGGCAGCGGCGATTCGGTCGGCAACACCACCGACCCCGCCGTGATTGCCACCGCGCTTCGCGCCATGGAAACGCTGTTTGGGCGATACGGCGCTCATCCGTCCTTTGTCGGATGGTATATCTCCGATGAGTGGTGCCTGTGGGATCACTTCGATGAGCGGTTCATCCGCTACATCAACACCGTCTGCGAAGAAGCGTCCCGCCTGTGCGCGACGCACCGCGTCATCGTCGCTCCCTTCGGCACGCATTGCCTGCAGGCAGACGACACATTCGCGTCCCAACTGTCCCGCATCCGTGCGGATGCAATCGCGTATCAGGACGAGATCGGTGTGCGCAAAATGCCGCCCGACGCCCTCGCCGCCCGTTTTGAAGCTCTTCGCCGCGTGCATGAGCGTGCGGCACGCGCCGCGCTGTGGGCGGACACGGAAATCTTCACCTTTGAGGGCGATGTCTATCGCAGTCCCCTGCGCCCCGCGCCGTGGGAACGCGTCAAAGCGCAGCTGGAAGCGGTGGCTCCCTACGCGGACAAAATCATCGCCTACACCGCGCAGGGGCTCATGGAGCCGCCCGATGCCCATGCCCCTCTCGGCGGCGACGATGCCCGCGCCCTCGCGCGTGACTATCTCGCGTGGCGCGCGACAGCCCTGACCTGAAAGGAGCGTTCCTCATGGACGATTTGACATTTACTGCTCTGAACGACGACGGCGAGGAGATCGCTTGCGAAATCCTGTTTTCCTTCGCTTCCGAAGACAACGGTCGCGAATACGTCGTGTACACCGACCACTCCGTCGACGAGGAAGGCAACACCCGCGTGTTTGCCTCCTATTATATTCCCGACGACGAGGAACAGATCCTCTATCCCATCGACAGCGACGAGGAATGGGCGTTCATCGAAAGCGTGATGGATGAACTGGAGTCCGGCTTTGAGGCGATGCCTGCCGATGCCACCGACGATGAGCTCACCGCCGTCATGGATGATGTATTTGCCGATTTCGGCATCCTCCCCGATGACGAGGAATAAGGT
>JAZQHP010000097.1:0-14663 GCA_045540655.1 Acutalibacteraceae bacterium | reverse complement strand
GCGCGGTATATACTGGTTACATATCTCATCCCAAGGAGTTTATCATCATGCGTTATATCCGTAATTCCCATACCCCTGCCGATTTTATCCCCACCTCGGTCAACGTACGTACCACCTTCGGCGTGCTCTGCTTTATCATGGCTGTTTTGTGCGGTGTGCTCATCTGGTTTACCGATGCGCCGATTGCCATGCGCCTTTTCGCCGGCCTGATATACGGCATTGTGTTTTCTGCCGGCGGCGCCGCGTTGCTGATCACAGCATCCCGTTCCAGAGCCGCGGTTATGAAGACCGCTCCGCAGATCGCGCCCGAGGTGCCGTTTGAGCAAAACGAGCAGGATCCGCTGTACACCACTGTCTGCCCTCACTGCAACGCCGTGTTTGATTATCAGCAATCGGATGTCTGCTACAGCCGTCACTTCCCGAGAGGGTATGTGCGGTGCCCCTGTTGCCGCATGCCCCTCGAGCACGACTGTGAGAAAAACGCCTACAATCCGTATATCCCCGTGGACGTGCCCGACGATACGATCGGTAAAATCCACTCTGTCGAGGATGAGGACCGCTTTTTCACCGAAGAATAACCACCGGACTTCCTTTGAAAGCGCAAGCGCTCTGCTTGCGCTTTTTTCTATATCATGCTATACTGAAACCATATACAAAAGGAGGCGACCGCCATGAGCTTTAAAAAGGATTTTGTCTGGGGTACCGCCACGGCATCCTATCAGGTGGAAGGTGCCTGGAACGAGGACGGCAAAGGCGAAAGCATCTGGGATGTCTTTTGCCATCAGGAGGGTCACGTCGACGATGGTCATACGGGTGATGTCGCGTGCGATCATTATCACCGTTTCAAGGAGGATGTCGCACTGATGGCATCCCTCGGCATCAAAGCCTATCGGTTTTCGCTCGCGTGGACACGCCTCTTTCCGAACGGAACGGGTGAGCTCAACGAGCGCGGTGTGCAGTTTTATTCCGACCTGATCGACGAACTGCTTTCCCACGGCATCGAGCCGTATGTCACGCTGTATCATTGGGATCTCCCCTACGCCCTGCATCAACAGGGCGGCTGGCTCAACCCCGCCTGCGTGCAGTGGTTTGCCGACTACGCCGCGACGGCGGTGCGGCTTTATTCCGACCGCGTCACCAATTTCATCACCTTCAACGAGCCACAGGTCTTTGTCGGTCACGGCTACCTGTCGGTCGCGCATGCGCCCGGCATCATCGTGTCCTATAAGGACGCGTTTCAGATCTGTCACAACGTGCTCAAGGCGCACGGTGCCGCCGTCAAGGCGATGCGCGCCGCCGCCTCCCGCCCCATCCGCATCGGCTATGCACCGACCTGTTCGGGTAACTATCCGAAGGAGGAGACCCCCGCCAACATCGAAGCGGTACGCAAGGCGATGTTCGCCTGCCCGCCGCTCGACCGCGGCGTAATGTGGAACGTGTCGTGGTGGAGTGACCCTGTGGTGCTGGGACGCTATCCCGAAGAGGGACTGCGGATGTACAAGGACTACCTGCCCGTCATCACCGACGAGGATATGGAGCTGATCTCCCAGCCGATTGATTTTTACGGACAAAACATCTACAACGGGCACGAGCTGACCGTGGACGAGCACGGCAACGCCGTCGAAGTGCCACGTCCCGTCGGACACCCCAAAACCGCCATTCAGTGGCCCGTCACCCCGAAGGCACTGCGTTTCGGTCCGCGCTTTCTGTATGAGCGCTATCACCTGCCCATCGTCATCACCGAAAACGGCATGTCTGCGCACGACGTCGTATCGCTGGACGGCGCGGTGCACGATCCCAACCGCATCGACTTCCTGGAGCGCTATCTGGCGGAGCTGGAGCGCGCCACCGACGACGGTGTCGACGTGGAAGGGTATTTCCTGTGGTCATTCATGGACAACTTTGAATGGGCGCGCGGCTATAACGAGCGCTTCGGCATTGTCTATGTGGACTATACAACAGGCGAGCGGATCCCGAAGGATTCCGCCCGCTGGTACACCAAATGGATCGCGGATCACACAGCGTGAGCTCCGCCGTTATCGAAAGGAGTATGACCATGCGCCATCGTATCCTTTGCCTGATCCTTTGCCTGTGTCTCCTGTTCTCTGCCGTCGGCTGTGCGCCGAAGGAGCCGTCCGTCGCCTATGTCAAGGTGATGTCGTGGAACATTCTGAATCCCTCGTGGGGCGGTCTGCCTGTGCCAAGCCGCTGTGACGCGTTCTTTGAAACGCTCACCGCCGCCGCTCCCGACATCGTCGGCATTCAGGAAGCCTCGACTCCGTGGCACGACGCTTTTGAAGCATCCCTGCCCGCTCCGTATGCGATGCTGTGCGACACCACCGCATCCGGCAAAAATGCCATGACCATGTTCCTGTACAACACCGACATCCTGTCGGTCGTCGAAAGCGGCATCGAAGACCTGGACGGCGGCTCGGACATCCGCGTGGTGTCGTGGGCGGTGCTCGAGGACATCGACAGCGGCGTGCGATTCCTCATCACCAACACCCACCCCGATTCCCGTGAAACCCAGTGTCTGCTTCATACCGAGCAATTCCTGCGCATCGCGGGAGACTTGTGGCGCGAAAAACAGCTCCCGCTTATCAGCGTCGGCGATTTCAACGCCATCGAAACGAGCGCCGCCTATGCGCTGTCCGTCTCGGACGGCTACACCGACTGCAAATACGTCGAGGGCATCGACCTTGTCAATGATATTGACTCCTATCTCAAGGGCGATTTTGGCGGCGTGGTCACCCGCGGCGAAGGCTCGCGCGACCATATTTTCTTCAAGGGCGCTGTCGCGCCCACCCGCTTTGAAACCCTGTGCAGTGAAACGGTGCAGTCGGTCTCCGACCATCTGCCCGTCACCGCCACCGTCGGCATCACCGAAACGGTGCCGTCATAAGAAGGAGGTCTGTCCTCTTGAAATCCCATTCCCTGTTTGAAATCCTGCTGCGCGGTCTGCTCGCCCTTGTCGGCGGCTTCATGCTGGCCACGGGCATTCTCGATCTGATCGACCGCTACCGCAGTCTCGGTGTCACGCTGTCGATCGTGCTCGGCATCGTCCTGCTGTTTGCGGCATTCTGCCCGAACGGCGTCCTGCGCGCCGTGCCACCGTGGATCCGCTGGGCATTTGGCGCCTTGCTGTTGCTGGCGGCGGGGTTTTTCATCTTTCTCTTTTTGTTCGGACGGTGCGAAACCGTGACCGCATCCGAGGACGCGATGATCATTCTCGGATGCCGCGTGCGCGGCTCAACCCCCTCCAAAAGCCTTGCGCGACGGCTGGACCGTGCCATCGCCTACCACCACGACAATCCGACGGCGATGCTGGTGGTCAGCGGCGGCAAGGGCGACGACGAGGACTGCTCCGAAGCGGACGCGATGCGCACCTACCTGCTTGCGCACGGCGTGTCTGCCGACCGCATTCTGACGGAAGACCGCTCCGCATCCACCGAAGACAATTTTCGCTTTTCCAAAGCGGTGCTGGACGCGCATTTCGACCGTCCCTACACGGTCGCATTCCTGTCGAACGATTACCACATCCTGCGCGCTTCCCGCCTGGCGCACGACGAAGGCTTCGACACCATCACCCACGCCGCCGCTCCGACCCCTCTGCGCGCCGTGTTCACCTCGGGACTGCGCGAGGTCTGCGCGTTGGCGGCATACTGGCTGGGACTGTAATAGTTTGTTTAAAATTTCTCTACACCATCCTCACATACCTGTGGTATACTGTTGTCAATTCCCCCGAAAAGGAGATCCGATGATATGAAACATCTTTCGCAACGCGTTGCCGCAAAGCAACGCGCCGCTCTGCAAGCCATTGCCGATGCCTCGTTACCGCGCGTATACGCCCTGGTGTACACCATGCTGGACAACGACGCGAACATCACCGCCGTGTGCGATGCCACCTATCGCACGCTGTGGTCAACACTGAAAACCGACGACACCCCGGACGATTACATGTCCTATGCGGTGCACACCGCCGTATGCCTGGCGGCGGAGCAATGCCGCCGTCTCCTGCAGAAGAAAAACGCCAAAGCCTTCCGCATGCCCGAGGACCGTCAGTTTGTGCTTAAAACCATCCCCGCATTTCTGCCGCGTCTTGACCAGCCGCTCGCCGTGGAAACGGTCCACCTTCTGCCTGTGCTTCATCGCTTCATTCTCGCTTCCAAGCTGGCAGGCGGTCTGACGACGGCGGATCTCGCGGCTCTGCTCAAGCTCGACGCGCGCACGGCAACCGTTGCCGCCGACGCGCAACCGACCAACATCAACAACCTGCTCGCCTACGCCGACGAGCCCGCGATGACCGACTACGAGACGCTGTGTGCGGCATGGGACACGCTCGTGATTCCGCCGAGCGCCGACGCGCTCGATGCCGTTGCCGCCACGATCAACGCCGTAGCGGCACCGCTTGAAAAAGCCCGCCGTCGCAAGACGTGGAAGATCGTCGGCATCATCGCGGCGATCTGCGTCACCGTGTCGGCGCTGTGCGCGGTGGTCATCTGGGACATGACCCGCCCCGATACCACCCTCACCTCCGACGATACGACCGACACCACCACGACAACGGCATCCGCCGATGCCCCCGCGGACGTCACCTTTACCACCGATTACACCGCCACCCATCAAGCGACGATCACCATTCAGGATCACGGCACCATCACGTTGGAGCTGGATGCCACCGCCGCCCCGCAGACGGTCGCCAACTTTGAGAAGCTTGCCAACAGCGGCTTCTATGACGGACTGACCTTCCACCGCATCATAGAAGGCTTTATGATGCAGGGCGGCGACCCGCTCGGCACAGGCGGGGGCGGTTCGGATCAGGACATCGTCGGCGAGTTTGCCGCCAACGGCTACGCAAACCCGCTGACCCACACGCGCGGCGCGATTTCCATGGCACGCGCGACAGACTACGACAGCGGCAGTTCGCAGTTCTTTATCGTCCATGAGGACAGCACCTTCCTCGACGGTGACTACGCCGCCTTCGGCTATGTCACCGACGGTATCGACATCGTCGATGCCGTCTGCACGGAAGCCGTCCCGACCGACGGCAACGGCTCCATTGCCGCCGCCGACCAACCGATCATCACCTCGGTTACGGTCACCGCTCTGTAAACCGTATGGTTTTTCATGTAAAACGGACGTCGGAGAATCTCTCCGACGTCCGTTTTTTGTCCCATTTCCGTCCCATGATATCTGCTACGCTGATATCATGGAGGTAGATACTATGAAACTGCACAATCTGTATATTGCCGACGGACAAACCGTCATCACCCACCACCGCTTCGCAGACGGGCTCAACCTGCTGGAAGCCACCGACACGAACGCCGTCGACGGCATTCTGCGGACGCTTCTCGGTCTGCCGTTCCAACCGACAGCCGACGGATGCGGCTGTATTGCCCTCGCCACCGTTCAGGCGGACGAACACTACACCATCGATTACCGTCAACCCTTCTGGTGGGGCGACGATTGGCCGATCGATCTCATCGTCCGCGATGAACAGGGCGGTGTCTGCACCGAGGACTATCTCGCGCTGGTGCAGGGAACCGCGCCCGCCGTCGGCGACACCGCTCCCGCCTCGACGTTTGAGCAGCGCCTGCATCGCCTGCTGACCGACGACACGTTTGTGTGCTTTACCGCATTCTGCAAGGAGCATCGACGGCACCGTCTGCCGACCGTGCACGGTGATCCGCATGACACCGATATCGCGTTCTTTGCAAGCTGTCGTCGGGCGTTCATCCGCAAGTATGCTCCCGTGCGTCTGCGCGAGGACAAGCCTTACCTTCTGCGCCTGACGCCCGACGGGCAATGGATTGTCGTACACGAGCAAACCGATGAAGAGGTATCCTTAAGCGAGACGGAGGCGATGCTCTATCACCTGCGGTGTTTTCTTCTGACGATCGCCTTTCTGGACGAGCTTCGCACCGCCTTTGGCGTACACACCGTGCAAAAACCGCTGTATATCAGCGGTCTGCTCGAACGCATGGATTCCATGATGGATTGTCTGCCGTTTATTGCCACGCTGCAGGCGTGCCCGCGCCAGACGATTCTGCTGATGCCGCGGCTGATCAACCCCGATTCTATGTGAGCGGCATCGGTTGCGCCGCACAGTATATTGTGGTATAATAGTATATATTGTCGGCACAAACCATCCGAAGGAGGGATTATATGACCCGCCAAACCCGTATTCTTATGATCGCCGTTGCGATCATGGCAGTTGTCGCGATAACGGTGACCGCCGTTTTCGTGACGCCGCCGCTGTTCCACAGCATCAAAAACCACGTCACACGCGACGATGCCGCTGTGACCATCACGTCGCCGGGCGGCAAGACCGCGTTTGTCCTGACCGTCAGGGACGGTCGCCTGACCTATCGTGTGGAACGGGACAACAAGACCTTTCTGTGCGATTCCCCCATGGGCGTTACGCTTGGTGCCGACGCCTACGGCGAACTGACTTCCATCGATCAGATCGGCGACATCCAAGGACGCATCGCAACAGAAGAACGCGCGATTCTCGGGCGCACCGCCAAAGCCGATGCACCGTGCGTGCAGGCAACCGTGGCGATCAACGCCGACCCCGCCTTCACGCTGGAAACGTGGATATTTGATAACGGCGTGGCGTTCCGCTATCTCCTGCCGGACAACGGGCATCGGAGCCTGAAATCCGAGGAAACGGGCTTTGTCGTGCCTGCCGACACCGCTGTTTGGGCAGGCGACAGCCACAAGTATTACGAATCCGCCATCCAATACCACAGTCCCGCCAAAGCCACCTCGATGCCGCTCGGCACGCCTGTGACACTGAAGATCGATACCGTTGGCTATGCGGCGGTGCTGGAGGGGGATCTGCGGGAGTATCCCGGTCTGAAGCTTGCCTGGCAAACCGCCCATACCTACAGCGCGGTTCTCGGAGACGGCACCGCTACCCTGAGCGGGGATATCACCACGCCGTGGCGCATCGTATCGGTCGCCGATGATCTCAACGAGCTGGTCAACAACACGATTGTGTATCAGGTGTGCGATCCCGCCGACCGCGAACTCTACGACGGATGGGTCAAGCCCGGTCGCGCGACGTGGTCGTGGATCACGGGACGTACCACCGATGCCGTGACCCCCGCTGTTCTGGAGGAGTATACTGCCGATGCCGCGCGGCTCGGCTTTGAATACAACATCATCGACGAAGGCTGGATCCACTGGAACGGCTCCAACCGTCGCATTGACGAGTTGTGCCGACAGGGCGAAGCCTACGGCGTCGGGCAGATTCTGTGGACCGGTGTCAATGCGGGCGCTTCCTTCCGCGGCGGCATCGACACCGTCGAAGATGCCAAGGCGTTTCTCGACTTTTTGGATGAGCACGATCTGGCAGGCGGCAAAATCGACTTTTTCCCCGAGGAATCCAACGTCGATATGGGCGTCAATGTGTACCGCGAGATTCTGTCCTATGCCGCCGAAAAAGAACTGGTGATCAATTTCCACGGTTGCAACAAGCCCAGCGGTTACGATGTCACCTATCCGAATGAGCTCAATCGCGAAGCGATTCTCGGCTTTGAATCCACGACACTGTCCAACCGCCGCGTGCAGGCGCAGATGTTCGTCACCCAGCCCTTCGTCCGCAATCTGGCAGGGCACGCCGATTACACGCCCGCCGTCGACACGGCGTTCCACATGGCACAGCTGGTGTTGACCGACGCGCCGATGCAAGCCATCGGCACCGATCCGAAACGCATCCTTGCCTCTCCCGCGCGGGAAATGATCAAAAGCGTGCCGACCGTGTGGAATCAAACGACGGTACTGTCGCCAAGCACCATCGGGCAGGATGCGGTGATGGCCCGTCAGGCAAGCGGCGGCAGCTGGTATGTCGGCGGCATCAATGCCACCGCCGACGGCGACACACTCACACTCGATCTCTCGGAATTTCTCGAAAGCGGCACCTATCGGTGCGAGCTGTGGACCGACAAGGGACAAACGCCCGTCTGCGATATCTCCACCGTCACCGCCGACGATACGCTGACCGTGCCGTTCGCGGCGCTGAGCGGATTTATCGCGCGTTTCGACCGCGTCACCCTGTCGCAATACGGCGGCGAGATCACCGATCCCGTCACCGTGGACATTGCCGATCCCGACACCACGGTGTCCTATGCGTTCGATAACGGCGACAAGCGCACCGCTTTTCACGCGATCGCCTCGGGCGATACCATCCCGCTGACCGAAAGCGGTCTGCTGATCCTGCGCGTGACAGGCGGTCCTGACAAGGGACGCGAGATTTCGTATCGTTTCAACCGATTGCAGCCGTAATTCGCTCTTTATTATTCATATATTATAAGTATTATAAGGAAATTCGCGGAAATATCCTTGACACATCGGCAAAACGTGTTATGATTAGGGGTGCTTATACTTTTATTTGACAAATTTCGGGCGCATCTCGCCGTTTCCGACGGCATGCGCCCGATAAAGGAGCTACACGTTTTATGAACGCATCCCCTCAGCATCGCTATCTGCCGTTGCTGTTTGGTTTCCTCGCGGCGCTGTCCCTGGTGATCACCTTACTGCTCGCCACGGGTATTTACACAGCGGTGCGACCCGCCGTCGCCCCCGCGACCACGACCACCGCGGCGTCGACCACCGTCACCACCGCTACGACCGTCACGACGACCACCACAACCACAACCACAACCAAAGCCGACGGCGCCGAATCGCGCACGCCCGGCGTGGAATATTATGTGTCGACGAGCGAGGCGGTCAGCAGTGATTATTTTGCGGACGTTGTGTTTGTCGGTGACTCGGTCACCCAGAAGCTGATGTTTTACGATATGGCGGACGGTCGTCTCGCCAACGCCAAATGGGTCTGCTCGAGCAGTCTCGGACTGACCAATGCCATGTGGGATATCGACAACCCCGATGCGGTCCACCCCGTGTTTCAAGGTAAAAAAGTGACCGTCCCCGAAGGCATCGCCCTCTCGCAGTGCTCCAAGGTGTACTTCATGCTGGGGGTCAACGACCTGCCGTATTGCGACCCGAATCAGGCGCTCCAGCGTCTGCAGACGCTGACCGACCGCATAGCGGTGTTCGCCCCGAACGCCACGCTGTACATCCAGTCGGTCACCCCGCTTTACAAGGACGCGGGCGATCTCACCAACAAGCGCGTCAACAAATATAACGCCCTCGTGTCGGAGTACTGTCGCCTGAAGGGCTGGTATTTCATCGACGTTGCCTCTGTGCTTCGAGGGGATGACGGACGATTGCCGCTCGCCTATTGCAGTGACCCCGACACTATGGGCATCCACTTCACGGATGCCGCGTGCAAAAAATGGGTAGACTATCTGTATACGCACACGCCCCCGACGGAATGAAAGGACCGATACACTATGAATCGTACATTGACCACAGCCGTCACGGCACTGCTTTGTGCTGTCGTGTTTCTCACCACCTTCACCGCCTGTCAGAACGTGTCGCAGATCGGTGTCCCGGCGGACCCCACCGTCACAACCACCACGATCGATCGCAACGCCACCACTACGGTCGCGCCGACGGTCCCGACAACAACCACAGCCGTGCAGGTGATGGTGCCGTCGTCGGACGAGCCGCACTCGGCGGGCATCGACTACTTTGTGCCGTCCTCGGCGGCGGTACCTCCCTCCTTCTTTGATGATGCGGTGATTGTCGGCGATTCCATCACGCTCAAGCTCAGCTACTACAACATCGCCCACAACACCTTCTCGAACGCTGCCTTCCTCACGGCAGGAAGCCTCGGCGTGGCAAATGCCCTGTGGGATCTCAACCGCTCCGATGCGGTGCACCCGTCCTATCAGGGACAGACCGTGCGCGTCCCCGAAGGCATCGCCGCAACGGGATGCTCCAAAGCGTATATCATGCTCGGCACCAACGACCTGGGACTGTACGGCGTGGAGGACACGATCAAGAACTTCGAGACGCTCACCGACCAGATCCGTGCCGCCGCTCCCGGTGTCAAACTGTATGTCCAGTCGCTGACCCCGATCTACAAGGAGCGCGGCGATCTCACCAACGACGCGATCAACCGTTACAACGCGTTGCTGTCGGAATTCTGCCGCGAAAAGGGCTTTTACTATGTCGACGTTGCCTATGCTCTGCGCGGCGACAACGGCTTCCTGCCCCTGGAATACTGCAGCGACCCCGACAGCATGGGCATTCACTTTACCGATACCGCCTGCCAGATCTGGGCGGATTATCTGTACACTCACACCGGCGTGTAAAATCATAGAATGAAAGGATGACCTACCGATGAAAAAGCTTATCTCCCTGCTTCTCGCCATGACGATGTTGTTCAGCCTGACCGCCTGCGGCGCTCCCGAAGTGGACCTGCAAGCCGTCAAGACCGACATGCTCACCCGGCTGTCCATCAACAACGCCACTGACATCCCCACCGACCGTCTGATGAACCTGTACGGCATCGCCGCCGACAAGGTTGCCGACAACGCCAGCTTCATGATCCTCTCCGACGTGTTTCCTGCGGAAATCCTCATGATCAAAGCGGTTGACACCACCGCCGCCGAGGAAATTGCCGCGCTGATGAATACGCGCCTGGAATCGCTCAAGATGCAGTCAGTCAACTACGATGCGGAGAGCTACGAGATCGCGCAGGCGTGCACCGTCCTTGTCAACGACGTGTATGTGTCGATGTTCTTCTCGGAATACGGCACGCAGATGACCGAGATCTATAACAGCTACTTCTGATCGTCCGAACCATCCCAAACGCGGGCGGGTGTCTGATACCCGCCCGCCTTTTCTGTGAGGTGAACCGCCTTGGTTTTTTCCAGTCTGATTTTTCTGTTTGTCTATTTCAGCTTCACGTTGCCCGTATACTATGCCCTGCCGCGCCGCTGGCGTAACACGTTCCTGTTCCTTGTCAACCTGGTCTTCTATGGCTATGGAGAACCCGTGTTCATCCTGCTGATGATGGTATCCATCACCATCAACTATCTGGCAGGGCTGGGGCTGGAAAAGGTCGGCGATAACCCCAAACGCCGCCGCGCCATTCTGGTAGGGAACGTCGTGGCAAATCTGCTGTTGCTCGGTTTCTTCAAATATGCCGCATTCTTTGTGGATACTGTCAAGCTGATCCCCTTCTTCAGCAGTCTGCCCACGCCGGACATCCCGTTGCCCATCGGCATCAGCTTCTACACCTTCCAGACCATGTCCTACGTCATCGACGTGTATCGCCGGCAGTGCCCCGTGCAGAAGAATTATATCGCTTTCGGCACGTACGTGTCGCTGTTCCCGCAATTGATTGCCGGTCCCATCGTGCGCTATATCGATGTGGCGGATCAGCTGGATAACCGCCGCGAAACCTTCCCTATGTTCAACAAGGGTGTCAAGATCTTCCTCGTCGGCATGGCGAAGAAAGTGCTGCTTGCCAATCCCATGGGCGCACTGTGGGATCTGATCAAGCCCGCCGATGAAAACGGCTTGCTCGGCGCCTGGGCGGGCATCATCGCTTACACCCTGCAGATCTACTTTGACTTCTCGGGTTACAGCGATATGGCGATCGGACTCGGCTATATGTTCGGCTTTGAATTTCTCAAGAACTTCGACTATCCGTATATTTCCAAAAGCATCACCGAATTCTGGCGGCGCTGGCACATCTCGCTGGGCACCTGGTTCCGCGAATACGTGTATATCCCGCTCGGCGGCAACCGTTGCTCCAAAGCCCGTCATCTGTTCAACCTGTTTGCCGTGTGGGCGCTGACAGGACTGTGGCACGGTGCATCCTGGAACTTTGTGCTGTGGGGACTGTACTTCTTCGTGATCCTCGTGGCAGAAAAGTACCTGCTGTTGTCCGTATTCAAAAAACTGCCGTCCTTCGTGGCGCACCTCTATTCCCTGTTCCTCATCGTCATCGGCTGGGTCATCTTCGACTTCACCGACCTGTCCGCCATGGGAGCGTATTTCGCGTCCATGTTCTCGCTTGCCGACGGTTGGATCGGCGCGGATGCGGCGGTGTATGTGCTGTCCTATCTGCCGTTGATGCTCATCGGCGCCTTTGCCTGTCTGCCGCTGGGCAAAACCTGGTTCCTCAAGCTGTCCTCGAAGAAAGGCGGCGTCGTGCTGGAAGCGGTCGCTTGCATCGTGGTGCTGGCGCTGTGCATCGCCTCGCTGGTCAGCGACAGCTACAATCCGTTCTTGTATTTTCGTTTTTAAGGAGGGTGACACATGAAAAAGAACAATCTGTATGCACCCTCGCTTATCTTCCTGACGGTGCTCGCCGTGTTTGCGATCCTGCTCGCGGCACTCCCCAAGGCAGACTATTCCATGAGCGAAAAGCGCGCCCTTGCCTCGCCGCCCTCCGTTTCCTGGAAGGCGCTGGCCGACGGCACCTTTACCGATCAGCTGGAATCCTATGTATCCGATCATTTCCCTTTCCGCGACGCGTTTGTCTCAATGTATGCCTATTATGAGCTCGCCACGGGACGCGGCGGTGCGGCGGATATTTATCACGGGCGCGACGGCTATCTCATCGCCGCTCCCGCCGGTTTTTCGACCGAGCACGTGACCACCAACGTCTTACGCTATGCGGCGTTTGCCGAGCGGCAGGATCTGCCTGCCACGCTGATGATCGTGCCGTCGACGGGATATATCATGGACGACAAGCTCCCGCGCAATCATCGGGAGTATACCGATGACGCAATGTTTGACGCGGCGGTGGCCGCCAAAGGCGACATGGCGTTTCTCGATCTGCGCGAGCCGTTTGCGGCGACCAAGGACACCGTCCCGCTCTATTACAAAACCGACCACCATCTCACCTCAGCGGGTGCCTATGAAATGTACAAAGCCTATGCCGCCGCTAAAGGGCTGACCCCCGTCACCCCCGACCGCACGGAAACCGTGGAGGGCTTTTACGGCACAGGCTATTCGCGTAGCGGCTACCGTTTCACCGACCCCGACACCATCGAGCTGTGGCACGACGATGACCTGCAGGTGGAGGTTGCCGTGTACGAAAGCGGCACCGAGCCGATCAAAACCTCCGACAGCGTGTTCTTCCCCGAACGCCTGGAGGAAGCGGATAAATACCCCGTCTTTCTCGACGGCAACCATCCGCTTGTCACCATCCGCAATCCCGCCGCCGACGGCGGTCGTCTGCTCATCATCAAGGATTCCTTCGCGCACTGCTTCACCGGTTTTCTCGCATCGCACTACAGCGAGATCGTAATGGTGGATCTGCGCTACTACCGTCAGTCCGTTTCCGAACTGACCCAAGCCCACGCCATCGACGAGGTGCTGTTCCTGTACGGTACGGAAAACCTCTCCACCGAAAGCTTCAACTCGGGCTGGCTGGAAGAATAATCAAAAGCCACCCGTTGCGAGACTTCTCATAAGGAAGTCTCGCAGTTTTATTCGCCAAATATATTTGGCGAGTGATATTGCCCCGCAGTGATATGATGCTGCGCATCGTGATATTCGGCTACGCCGAGTTTGGCGAATAAAATAACACTGAAACCGTAAGGTTTCAATAACACTATTGCTTTGCAATAATATCACTCCGACGAAGTCGGAATAAAACTTGAAAAGCATTATACCTTTGTGTATAATGAACTTTGAGGTGATAAGAATGGCGGATAGTATTTTAAGAGATAAAGCAAAGGAATTTGCAAAAACGGTTGTTTTTCTCTGTCGTTATATGAAATCAAAGCATAAAGAATCGGTTTTGATAAACCAATTACTTCGTTCTGCTACTTCCATTGGCGCAAATCTACATGAAGCGCAATATGCCCAAAGCACTAACGATTTTATTTCAAAGCTTGAAATAGCCCAAAAAGAATGTTACGAAACAGAATATTGGTTAGAGATTCTTTTTGAAACAGATTGTATGAATGAAGAAGAATATAAAACATTGCAGAACGACTGCGGCGCGATTCGCAGAATGCTAATTGCTTCGCTTAAAACCATTAAATCAAAATAAGGGGTTGGGCTTTGCCCAATTATGCATTTGTACATACAAATGCGATGCTGGTTCTTCTTCTTCCAAATCAGCTTAATAAACTTAAATTTAGTGGAGGTAATTAATATATGGAAAACTTTGGAATGTCAATGTTATGGTTTTGGATATGCTACCTATTGGTTACAGTAGTTGGAATCCTACACACGGTTTTCAACATTTATGTATTACATATGAAACCTATGGATAGTGAAAGTATGGGAGAGGGATATGAAAAGACGAAGTCCTGGCACCCACTATATAATATTATCCTATTTTCTATATTTGGTTATCTTTATATGAATGGATTATCGACACCGAGCTTAAACGAAGCAATTGTGACAGGTTTGATTTGGACTGGAATCTGTATCGTATTTGATGTTTTCGGATGGGTTATTATTAAGCATCCTTGGAGTTTGTCTTTTAAAGGATTTTATGTTGATTATCAACCGTGGATTACTTTTATATATATCGCCATCTTTTTAGGTCCTTTTATTGGATTCTTATTCTGTTGACAAATACAAATATATCGAATAGAAAACACCGACAGACATTAAGACATTAAGAACTGTCGGTGTTTTATCATCCTTATGAGAAGAAGCCTTTTGCACGGGTGGTTTTTTTGCAGACACCGTAAGATACAACCTGCCCTAACGGGCCGCCGGGGACGCCGGACCTTGCGCAGTCGATATCCCCGCCCGCATAACTTTCCCGCCAT
>JAZQHP010000096.1:0-18995 GCA_045540655.1 Acutalibacteraceae bacterium | reverse complement strand
AAAGGTGCGAATGATGAAAAAGATATTTGTGATTATGCTTTTAGTATCGATGCTTTTAGGTTTATGTGCTTGCGGACAAATTTATTCGACATACAATGGTAATCATGACCGGCAATCGGAATGTGTTAATTATAATAATGCAGCCAATTCCCTGATTCCGTTTTGGGTAACAAATGATGCGTTGTATTATTCACATGCTCCGATTTATTTCATGAATTATTATGTAGCAGATGAGCATGGCACACGAAAAATAACATCTGCGGATTCAGCGGATTATGCGGATATTCAAGAGTATGATGGCAAGTTATACATGCTGGATCGCCCTTCCGACAGTTATCGTTTTCACATGATGGATTTGGAGACTAATGAAGATATTACCCTTACGAATTTAAATGAAGCAGCATATTATTTCGTACATGATAACGCTGTCTATTTTATGGAGAGAACGATTGAACAGCGTTTGAGGGTGTTTTCCTTAGAAACGAAAACATGGGCGGATATCTCGCCTTCCGTAGTATCGGTTGGCGTTATGAATGATCAACCAGTATACCTTGTGCGTGAATCTCAGGAGTATCGGTTGTATCGGTATGATGCGGATGTCAATACATCGGTTTCCATGGGAAGTTTTTCTTTTGATAATATGGGGGAGGAGTTATTTGGACTCCAGAGTGTAAACTTTACATCGACACAGGTTGTGTTGTTGTATGATACAGATTATACGACGCCCGAGGGTCCCTATTATATTGCAACGTATAATGTGAGCGACGGTTCTTTCCGGCAATACGAACAGATGCAAGGCATTGTAAATATTATTGCGTGCGAAGAGTATGCCTTTGTTTGTGCTACGGATCGGTTTGAAGCGAATACGGATAAGCAAAAGAACACGCTTTATAAAATGTCTCTTTTGAACGGGTCGATGGAGTGCCTGGATGAGTATGAGGGGATGATCGACATGTTTGTGACATCGGATCAAGAGGTCTTCGTGTATTCACAGAACACAGGTATATTGAATCGATATACGGATGAAGATATAAAAGAACCGGTTTATGAGTTATAAAATACAGAACGGTATTATGCTCATACGAGCTCTAGAAATGCTATGAAAAATGATTATGGATTAGTAGATTATTTTAATGATGCTCCAAAAAAGAAAAATGGTTATATGGTATTATTTAATCTTGCATAAAAGGGGATGGTGCGCTATGAAAACTATACAAAAGATGAACGTTGTTGCTTCGGGAATATATCTCTTTGCTTTGGGATATGAGTTGGTTATGCTTTTTGCAAACAACTCACTTCTTGTTTCAAACAAAACAATAGCGATTGCTTGTACTGCTTTGATTGTTAGTTTTTTGTGTGCCTTCCTTATTGTTAAGGAACGAAGAATTATATCTTCGGCTGTATTTGTTTTTATATGCTCTATATCTACCTTGGCTTTATTATCAGATTCCATTCGCTTTTACTTACCTTGGAACCATAATGAACAATTTATTGTTTTGGAGTGCATATATATTTACTATTCTATCACCGCCTTGCTGATCAGTAGTATGGGTGTGGTGTCATGGGTTAGGAGTGCTTTGAAAGGCACCGCACGCAAATGATTTTCAAGGGGACAAATTCGAGAACGGTCGGAGACATCCGACCGTTCTTTTGGTGTGATGGCGCAAACAACACCCTTGCCCTCCTCTGACGAGGAGGGTGGCACGCCGTAAGGCGTGACGGGAGGAGAGAAGGGTGAAAGACATCTTGCGGCAACGTGATCTCTCCTTCAGCCAAAACCTGCGGTTTTGCCAGCTCCCTCGTCAGAGGGAGCCAAGGCTTGCGAATACGCACAAACCAATACCAAGCCATTGCGCACCGCCGCTTACAATCAAAAACGGGAGGGCACACAGACCCTCCCCTACGAAGGAATATAGAAACCCCTGCCAACACCTCCGCAGGCGTACTCCCGTCGTTTTTCGCACAACAAAAATTGACTTTTTTGCCGAACAGGCGTATACTTAATAGGAACAAACCGCAAAGGAGTCCCCTTATGACACGCATTTTATTCGTCTGCCACGGCAATATATGTCGCTCACCGATGGCAGAATTTCTGATGGTGAAACTGCTTCGCGAGCGGGGCATGGGTGAGCGGGTGTCGGTCGCGTCCTGTGCGACCTCGACCGAAGAAATCATCGGCGGCATCGGCAATCCCGTCTATCCGCCTGCCAAGCGCGAGCTGGCGCGTCACGGCATTTCCTGCGACGGCAAACGCGCGGTGCAACTGAAAAAGAGCGACTATGCCCGCTACGATTACATTGTGTGCATGGACGACAACAACGTGCGCAACGCGCTTCGCATCCTCGGCGGCGATCCCGACGGCAAAGTGACCAAGCTCATGGATCACACCGCCCGCGGCGGCAATGTCGCCGATCCGTGGTACAGCGGCGATTTTGAAACGGCATTCCGCGATATCGAGGAAGGATGCCTCGCCCTTCTCAAAAAGCTGTAACCGCGCTCCGATTCAGAAAGAAGGACATATACATGCAAAAATCCAATCATACCATTGATATGTGCAACGGCTCCATCCTGAAAAAGATGTTGCTCTTTGCGTTGCCGCTGATGGCATCGGGCATTCTCCAGTTGTTGTTCAATGCCGCGGATGTCATTGTTGTCGGTCGGTTTGCCGGCAAGGAATCGCTCGCGGCCGTGGGGGCGACGACGGCGCTGATCAATCTGCTGACCAACCTGTTCATCGGCTTGTCCGTCGGCACCAACGTGCTGACGGCGCGGTATTTCGGCGCGTCGCAGGAGCGCGAGCTCAAGGAAACTATCCACACCTCCATGGTGATCAGTGCGGCGGGCGGTCTGCTTCTGACCGCGATCGGCATCGTGCTGGCGCGTCCGATTCTGACATGGATGGACACGCCGTCCGACGTCATCGATCTGTCGGTGGTGTATCTGCGCACCTATTTTTCGGGCATGACCGCCACGATGGTCTATAACTTCGGTGCGGCGATCCTGCGCGCCGTCGGTGACACGCGCCGTCCGCTGTATGTGCTTATGGCGGCGGGAGCGGTGAACGTCAGCCTGAATCTGGTCTTTGTCATTCGCTTCCACTGGGGCGTGTTCGGCGTCGGTATTGCCACGGTGGTTTCGCAGGTGATCTCGGCGGCGGCGGTCGTGTGGTTGCTGATGTGTGAAAAGGGGGCACTTCGCCTGTGCCTGCGGGAATTGCGCGTATCGAAGGACAAGCTCGGTAAAATCGTCAAAATCGGCTTGCCTGCAGGACTGCAGGGCAGTATGTTTTCCATTGCCAACGTGGTGATCCAGTCGTCGGTCAACGAATTCGGATCGATCATTATGGCGGGCAACACCGCCGCCCAGAATCTTGAGGGCTTCATCTTTGTGTCTATGAACGCCTTCCATCAGGCGGCCATCTCCTTTACAGGTCAGAACATCGGCGCAGGACGCTACGACCGTCTCAACCGTATTCTGGCGACGGCACTGGCCAGCGTGGCGGTGGTCGGCGCGGGACTCGGTGCCGTTTTGTACGGGTGCGGCAAGCCGCTTCTCGGATTGTATACCGCCGACCCGGCGGTGATCGCGGCGGGCATGGATCGCCTGCAGATTATGGCGGTCTCGTTTGTGCTCGCGGGCATGATGGATGTCACGGTCGGCGGTCTGCGCGGCATGGGACATTCGGTTGTGCCGATGGTCGTGTCTCTGGTTGGTGTGTGCGCCCTTCGCCTCGTCTGGATTTTTACCGTGTTTCAGATTCCTGCGTTTCACTCCATTGATATGCTCTACATCACCTATCCGATCAGCTGGGTGCTCACGCTTGCGGCACAGCTGACCTGCTTTGCGTTGGTGCGGCGAAAGCTGCCCCGCACCGCTCATGTATAACTACGAAAAAAAGCCTGCATTCCGTAAAAAGGAATGCAGGCTTTTTTATGATCGGTTGGCTTATCCGTTCGTTTTGATCGCACGCACGGTCAGCGACAAAATGCGCGTACCGGTGGCTTCCTTGGAGTGCAGAGAGGTTTGTCCGCCGCACACGCCGCAAAGCGGACGGGCTTCCTTGTTATCGTCTACCTTCATTGACAGCATCAGCCCCTTGCGCTCGGCGATGCAGGCGCGTTGCGGTGTGCTGAGGATCTGCACATGACCGCAGTCGCAGGGCACCGCCGCCACGGGGCGGTCCTTGGCACGCGCTTTCATCTGGGCATACAGGCGCGGGCAATACAGCAGGTCGTTTTGCGACACGCGTTCGGAATGGCTGATGAAGAAATCGTCCACCAGCGACAGGGAGCAGACCCCGTGATTCATATAGTAGCAGTTGGTTTTGGTCAGTTGGATCGTAGCCTCAATCGTGCCTTTGACAGCATCCATTACGGTGTCTCTCCTTTCAAGGGGATCACGCGCACAAAGCGTCCCCGTTTTACACATTCGGCAATGACATATTGCGTCCCGCGGGATTGCCCGTCCCAGAACGCCAGCACCATGTCGGCGCGGTCGATGATGTCATCGTTGCGTTTGAGCGGCGCCTGACGACCGTAGCGTTCATAATCGGGCAAAAATACCTTCAGCGGGATCCCTTGATCGGCGGCGACCTGTGCGGCAAAACGGTCGATGCCGTCCGCACCGCCCGATACGATTTCGGAGGTCGCGGCGGGAAGCTGGCTGAGAATCAGCTCGGCGGCGTTGTCGGGTGCTTGCCGACTGCCGATCACCGCAACCTTCATAGCGGGCGCCTCCTTTCAAGGGGATATATCTCCTATTACCATATTACTCCCCCTCATGGCAAAAAACAATGAACAAAATTGCAACACCCGCCTGTAAAAAATGAGAAAAGTGACATACTTGTGCCGATTTGCGGCAAACTACCACCAAGGAGGGATGGTCGATGAGACAAGCAATCTGGCGGTGGACGGCGGCGGTGCTGTGTCCGATCTGTGCGTTGATTTTCGGGGCGGTGGCGCTGGCGCGGGAGTATCTGCCGTCGGCGTTTGCGGTGAACGAGGGCGAAACGCTCGTGCTTCAGACGGCGGCGCTTCGTCCAAAACCGATCGGCACGACCGCCGCGCAAAGCGACGGAGATACAGGATATACCGCACAGGTGCGCCTGTTTGGTGTGATCCCCGTGGAGGAGGTTGCGGTAGAGGTTGAGGACAGTCGCGACGTGGCGGTGTGCGGGATGCCGTTCGGCATCAAAATGTTCACGCAGGGCGTGCTGGTGGTCGGCATCGGCAATGTCGACACGCGCAGTGGTGCAAAAAGCCCCGCCGAGGAGGCGGGGCTTCGGATCGGCGATGCCATTCTGGAAATCAACGGGGAAGAGGTCACCACCACGTCGCAGGTGGCGGCCATGGTGGAAAGCGGCGGCGGTTTGCCGCTGACGCTGACGGTCAGCCGCCAGCAAACCACCTTTGAAGCGACCCTGACCCCTGTGGCGTCACTTTCGGAAAAATGCCTCAAAGCGGGCATGTGGATTCGCGACAGCGCGGCGGGCATCGGCACGCTGACGTTCTATGATATGGAGGGCGGCGTGTTCGCGGGGCTCGGGCATCCGGTCAACGATGCCGACACGGGACAAACCGTGCCGATCTCGTCGGGAGAGATCGTCCCTGCGTCCATATTCGGTGTCACGAAAGGCGAGGCGGGCGCTC
Organism: Acutalibacteraceae bacterium; assembly: GCA_045540655.1. Lineage (GTDB taxonomy): Bacteria > Bacillota > Clostridia > Oscillospirales > Acutalibacteraceae > RGIG1959. The sequence continues at coordinate 13,347 of JAZQHP010000096.1, read as the reverse complement.
CGGGAGAGCTTCTCGGGAGCTTTGAGCAAGGCTCATGGGGACTGCTCACCACCAACGATGACACGGGGCTGTACGGGTTGCTTCATGAACAGCCGCCGGCGTTCGCGACCATGCCGATCGCGCACAAGCAGGAGGTACAGACGGGTCCCGCACAGATTATCACCACCGTGCACGGCTGTATCCCGCAGTCCTATGCGATCGAGATCGAGCAGGTGGACTACCGCGAGGATACCCCGACGCAGAATATGGTCATCCGCATCACCGATGACGAGCTGTTGCAGGCAACGGGCGGGGTGCTGTGCGGGATGAGCGGGTCGCCGATTCTGCAAAACGGCAAGCTGGTCGGTGCGGTGACCCATGTGTTCATCGGCGATCCGACGGGCGGTTACGCGATTTTTGCGGAGAATATGCGGCGTACCGCCGACACCGTGCCGTCCACCCAGCGGCAGGATGCGGCTTAAAACGTGTCGATGAGTTGTTCAAGGTTATCGGCGGAATATTCCACCTCGGCAGAATAGGCACGCACCAGCCCGACGATGTCTTCCAAGGTACCTTCGCGGCACAAAGCGGCGATCAGCCGCACCGCATACACCGCCATGGCGGCACGGGAGGCGAACCGACCATCCTGCAAGGCGTCGGCGGTGTGGCGGTACAGCCCGTATACCAGCCATTGCTCCGCAGGGACGGCGGGCAAGGCGGCGCACGGTCGGTCGTCGAGTAATTGCGCGAGCACCGCATCCCAGGCGGGATCGAGCCGTTCAAGCGAGGAATACACGCCGAACAGGGCACGGCGCGACAGCGGCGCACGGTCTTTATCCACCGCGCGCAATACGGCGGTGAGCCGTTCATCGATGGACATCGTACGATCCTGTGCGATTGCCAGCAGGCGCTCCCGTGCGGCGAAAAACGCCGATTCGGCATCGTTCGGACAAAGAGCCGCTTGCTCGCCGAGCGGCATCAACCGCACAGGCTCTGTCTGCGACAGGAGCAGTGCCGCCGCTTCTTCACAGCATGCGCCCAGTCCCATTTCCACACGATCGGAAAAGAAAGAACGGTAGCGCGGATGATCGGCGCAGATCTGACAAAGCGCGCCGTCGCCTTTCTGCAAAATGATCTCGCAAAGCCCTTGCGCATTCAGAAACGGGCAACGTCCGTTACCGTCAAGGGTGATATAGGTGTCGCCGTCTTCATCGGTGTGCATATGGGTGCGAAGCGCGTTCCCGAGCGGAGAGTCCCACTGTTCATAGCGGGCTTTGGAAGCGGGATCCACCGCAATGTCCCAGCCGATGCAACAGCTGTGACGGCAAGCGCCCGCTTTGCAGGCAAACGCGCCGTAATACGACGGTACGAATACAGTCATGTCGACATTCGCCTCCGATTCAAGAGGATTTGCTTTCAGTATACCGCGAAACAAGCGGATTGACAAGGAGTGTTTTTATGTGTACGGTCATTGCCTGTCGGGCGGCGGACACGCTCGTCGGTCGTAATCTCGATCTGGAATATTCACTCGGTGAGCGGGTGACGCTGTTGCCGCGCCGCGCACCGTTTGTGTGTCGGCAGACGTGTGCGCCGACCGAAGGCTTTGCGGTGATGGGCATGGCGTATATGCCGCATGAGCAACCGCTGTTTTACGATGCTCTCAATGAAAAAGGGGTCTATATGGCGGGGTTGAATTTCCCGCTGTGGGCGACCTATGCCCCCGCCGACAGCCCCGATGCGGTCGCACCGTTTGAGTTGATTCCCTACGTGCTTCGCCAATGCGCCACTGCGCGGGAGGCGGCGGATCTGCTCTTGCGCACGACCGTTGCCGCCGTGCCGTACAGCGAGGAACTGGCGTTGACGCCGCTTCACTGGTTTTTGTGCGATGGGGCAGAATCCTTTGCTGTCGAGCCGCTGTGTGACGGACTGCACGTGGAGCCGAATGCGGTGGACGTGCTCACCAACAGTCCGCCGCTTTCGTATCATCAGATCCGTCTGGCGGATTTCACGGCGTTGCAGACAGACGCGCCGCCCGCCGCCTTCGGCGATGTGCCGACGCCGCTTTACAGCCGCGGCATGGGCGGTCTGGGGCTTCCCGGCGATTTCTCCTCGTCGTCACGGTTTGTGCGCGCGGCGTTTATGCGTTGTCACGCGCCGTGGCTGGAAGGGGATGCCGCGCGGGCGCATACTCTGCGGATGCTGTCTTGTGTATCCTTTCCGAAAGGATGTGTCCGGGTGGGGGAGCGTGACGAGATCACCGTCTACAGCAGTTGCTGTGCGCTACGGGAAGGGCGCTATTCGTATATCACCTACGAGGATTTCACGATCCGTTCGATCGCATTCGATGAAATAGACACCGACGGCGACCGCGTGGTTATTGTCATTCGATAAAGTTCTATAAAAATAGAATAAAGAGCCGTTTTTCGGAACAAAACCATGGCATACCCCGACGGTATATGCGGGTATCCCGAATACTCCCGACCACAACATATGTTATAGGAAACATCGGGGCGTATGGGTGTTGTGTCGGATTTGAAGGGGCGAGCCGTTCGCTTTTTGTTACAAAGTTACAAACCTGAGATTTTCCTTCTAAAAAACTAACATTATTCATAGTTTGTTCATATTTTAATTTTTTCAATATGGTATAATGATTCACATTAGGATTCTTGCGCCCTTTTTGCCGTTTGGCGGGAAACAGGACGCAACTCATTCTCGTTTTACCACGATTTCTTTTGAGAAAGGGGCACACCGATATGAAGAATCATATCACCAAGCTGGTAGCGGTGTTCATGGCGGTACTGATGATGCTTTCATTGGTTCCGGCGGCGGCGCTGTCAGACTTCAACCTGCCCGAATTGCTCTCGGTGTTCGGCGGCACCTCTGCCACCGACAATGCCGACGGCACTTCCGGTGATGACGCGACCACCGAGTCGGCGATCCCGACGGAGGATGGCACGCCCGTTATGCAAGCAGGCGGCGAAGGCCTGTACATGGCGGCGGACGGCACCCTCTACATGGATACCGACGGCGACGGCACGGCGGAAGCGATCTCGGGCGATTCCATCGCCGACGAGGACTTCGGCATGACCGTGACGCAGGGTAAGGTCACGAATGACGAAACCTATTACGCGCTCGGTACGGATGCGATAACCGGCATCACCGCGGACACGAATCTCGATATTGAGCAGGTGAAGCAGATTTCTCCGTACGAGCCGTCTTCGCAGAGCGGCAACGAGAACGACCCGTTCCTGCCGGGCGGCGATGCGTGGATCAATCTGTCGAAAGTTTTCTACGGCGCTCCCGCGATGCCGAGCTACCCGATCACCAAGTGGTCGGCGAACACCTCGGTGTATAATGTGACGGGCTCGGCGCTGGCGGATGTGGATCTGATCGACGCCACGGTGTGGGCGACTGCTCACAAAACGACCGACACGGCAGTGACGCTCAAGCATTCCAACGGCTCCGATCTGCTCATTCCGTTTGCCACCAAAGCAGACGCGAAGAAAAGCGGTGCCTCCACGGCGTATGTCTACAACCGCTACGACGCGATGCAGGGCAAATGGGGCGTCACGCTCGACAAGAACGTGAAGACGATGACCTGGGTTGCGAGCGGTACCAGACCGGTCGGCAACAAAACCCCCAACAATACGATCCTGTATCTGACCGATACGCCGTATCTGTACTACTCGACCGAGGCGCTTGATGGCACGCAGATGGCGATCTCTCTGTTGATCGGTACACCCGTGCAAAAAGAAATCGGTGCTTCGAACGATGACAACAAGGGACAAACACAGGTGAGTGATACGACGGAGTTTGAGTATCGTTGGTACACCATCACCGATAACGCCGAGCGTCCCGGCATTTCGACCGACACGCTCGATAACTCCATGACCCCGAATGTCACGATCAGTGACGTGGTGGCAACCGTGAGCGGTCGAAAGGTCGGAGGCGTGGCGCAGTATGGCGCGGCGGAACAACAGGTTGCGGACGTGAAAGCGGCGATTGCCGCGAACAACGCGACCGACCCGATTGCGCTCGTGGCGGAAGATAAGAGAGAGGCTCTCTATGTCGACGGATCCATCACCGGCTGTATTGACTTCGCGAACATCCTGCCGATGGTGATGGAATCGCTCAAAAACGTGGACGGTGAGGAAAAGGGTCGCGAGGATGTGCAGTATAAGATTGCACAGGTGCGCGTGGATACGAAGACGGCGGCGGGTGCGACCGACAGCGCCGCGCGTATCAACTATCTCTACTTCGGCCCCGGTCAGAGCACGGTGTACACCCCGCAGACCACGAACGGCTCCGAGGTGAACGGCTTTGCCTGGATGTATGCGCAGGATTCCTCCAAGTCGAACACCGAAGCCAACACCAATCTGAGCGGCTTTGTCTCGGACTATAAGACGAACACCACCACCGAGCGTGCGTATACGAGCGGTTGGGAAAACGGTGAAACGGTGACCATCACCAATACCCCGAACAATCCCCAGACCATCACCGTCGACACCCACGGTAAGTACGGTGGTGAGCTTATCGCCAAGGACCTGATTGACCGCGATGCCGATACGGGTCTGTATGAGGCGTCCTACGAGCAGGCGTTCCTGGATGGAAAATCCATGATCTGGCAGTTTGTGGACGAGAACGGACAGGTACAGCGACTCGAAGCGGAGTACAACCAGGATGCCAAAAGCTATTACGTCATGGTCACGATCCCGATCCGCAAATGGGTCAACGTGCTTGGCAACTCCCGCCGCCTGTCGATGGTCGTGACCGTTGAGCAAGGGGCGGATGCTACCAACGGCGGCGAGTTCTACCCGAGCTTAGCGTTCTGGGGCAATGCCTCCGGCTCTCACGGTGCGGGTCACGCGAAGAATACTTTCGGCGGTCGTTTCCGCAACGAAGACCTGCTGGCGATGTTCGGTCAGGACAATTCCTACTACCATGTGGACACCAGCCAGAACTACTTTATGATGGAGATTGACTCGACGCTCGGTCACTCCACCATCTACAATACACAGCTGGTCGAGGACGGTTATGTGGTGTATTCTTATAGAGGCACCAACTATTTCGTCAAAGACAACAAGGTCTTTACCCGTAAGCAGAACACCAACGCGGCGGGCTATCTCGAGTACAAGTCGCTCACCGGCGACACCTATTATTACGATGCTGCGAACAAAGTATTGTACAATACGTCCGGCATTGCATCGGACATCGATGTTAACTCGCTGGCGGCACAGTATACGTATTCGGCGGCGGACCTCGGCACCGTCTTTGGTCTGACTTCGCAGAACAAGACGGTCGACGGCTACGCGCTCTACACCGATGCGAACGGCACTGAGTATTACAAGGACAGCAACAACGTATACTACACCCGTGAGCATACGAGAAACTCCTGGGGCTCGTTCTTGTACATCGGCAGCGACAGCACCACGAAGTACACGAATGATCCCGATACCGGCAAGTGGTATGACGCGGACGGTCATGAGATCGACACGGCGCCCACCGATGTGACGGCGCATTACACCTATACGATGGCGCTTCTGGAGAAGGAGTACAACGACACCGAGTCGTGGTACGATATTCTGCGTTCGCCGTATATGTATGACAAAACGGTGCAAGCGGCCAAAAAGAGCTGCAACATCACCGACGATCTGATCGGTTACGTCTACATTTCGTCTCTGCGTTTTGCGATGCCGGTCGGCTCGAAGATCACCGTGCAGAACATGAAGGGCGACGGTAACTCCGCGGGTCTGAACATGTATTCGACCTCGGGCGCCATCGTCAGCGCCTACGACGGCGGCACGGGCTCGCAGCCGGTGACCAATGTCGAAAACGAGCTCCCCGAAATGGAAGCGACGCTCAAAGCGGGCGCATCCACGGATCCTGCAGTCGAAACGCATGACTACACGGAGTCCGGCACCATCAAAGGTACGCAAACCGACAGCGCTGCCGGTTACGGTCCGTATCTGGAGGACAGCTACTACACGATTTACGACCTGCTCGATATGGAGCAGGTTAACGGTCACGGGGATTATGCATCCACGGATAACGCGGCGATCAACCCGATCTACGGCACGAACCTTCGCTTTACCGAGTGGGTCCCGATTTACTCCGGACCCAGCACCACCGGCACCGAACGCTACGGCACCATCCGACAGGATAGAGATGTGGTTCTGTACGCGTCTATCAACGATAACAGCGGCAAACGGTGGGGTCTGACCGGCGTTATGACCAAAGGCGGTACGGCGGAATGGGGCTGGTTTGATATGACCAACGGCGGTATCGGCGGCAATTGGTGGCAGACCGGCGAAGCAGGCGGACGCAACAAAGCCAACCCGTTTATCGATCTTTCCAGCGAGAAATACGGCGGCAAGACGGTTGAAGATTACCCCAACTACGATTCCATCAAATCTGCCGTTATCAACCACCTCGGTGCCAACTGGCATTTGTCGTCCTTCAATACCGGCGGTGACATCCATTTTACCAACGGTGAAAACGATTATGCTAAAGAGAACTACGCTATTACGGCGGATGATATTTATGATGCCGACGGCTATTATCAGCGCACGATGCTGGCGTTTGGTAACTACAATCGTGACGCAGGACACTATTCGGCAACGCATGCGGCAGACCAGAACTGGCTTGTTACGGATGACAGCACCGAGCTGGAGTTGCGCTCTAAAACCGTAAACGGCGGACAGTTTTACGGATTTGGTATGTCCCGTACGCTGAAGGAGCCGATCCGTCTCCATCGCGGCGGTACCCAAAACGGCTACCCTGTTCTGTACTATGATCTGGGTGTCGAAAACGCGGGCGGTCATTTTACGCTGGCGCTGTCCATTGTCAAGAAAAGCGCGCGTTATCAAGAAGTGAACGGCAATGCGGTGGAGCTTAAGGACAAGGCTAAATACGAAGATACCATGCTGCTGTATCTGGACGGTAACAACGGTTTGCTGAAGACGGAAGGTCTCGGCACCTATGCCGACGGCACCGGCTACATCTCGTTGGAAAATCTGTTGACGGTGAATCAGGAATACTGGACAGGCAACTATGATACCGGTGAAGGTGGCGCGGACAATCCGGATGATCCCTCGTATGCAGTATTGGATGAGCCGAACAAGGCGCCGCGTTACGTGTATGAGATCGTGGGCGTGTCGGTGTATGTGCAACGCAAAGAATACAATCCCGGCACCATCAATCTGAATCGCCTGGAGATTTTGCAGGAGGATACGCCGTGGTTGGATAAAATGGCTGTCAAGGACAAGAGCACGTCGAACGATTACAGCCAGAAGGTCAAGCTGGTCGACAGCATGAACATTATCAACGATGTGTTCTATCATAAACACGACGAAGAGACCGACGGTCAGTATACGGTGGACAGCAGCGGCAATATTACCAATACGACCTACAAATCTACGACGACGAAGCTGGGCTCCCACATTAAAGAGAACTCCAACAGCGGCTGGTCCGGACAGGTCACCATCGATTACGACAACGATCAAAGCTGGTGGAACGATCGCGAAACCGAGTTGTTCAACGGTGCGAAGGCGGAATCCGTGGACGGCGTGTACGAATATCGTACCGCACTCGGTCACCTGCGTGTGTGGGTGCCTGCTCACCGTGAGGCGAGCTTCATCCTGACCGCCGACCGTTCGTTTAACACGCAGAACTACAAATACCTGTATTATTCGTATTCGGTGCGTAATGTGGATACCGGTATTTCCGAACAAGAGACGACTACCAACAACGGTCGTACAAAGGACGGTAAGGATGTCACCGGCATCGAGGTGGCAATTAAATCTACCCAGACCGCTTCCCAGCAGGCGTATCTGGAGCAGAACGGCACGTGGGTGTATTACGATGCGTCGAACGACTTCTTCGGATCGGATGTGCCCGATGACCGCTCCTATGACACCATGATGAATGCCGCGCTGGATCTTTCGTCGCTCGATCATATCGATTCGATCAACCAGATCGTGTTCTATATGAACAACGAGGAAAGCAAAACTGCGGAATTCTACATCAACTATGTCTATCTGTCGAATCAGGAGCCCACACAGCTGATTCAGAACAGCCTGGCAAAACCGCAGATGCAGTACTACTATCTGATGGACAACACGGGCGACCGCTACTCTGCGCGTTTCCCGACCCTCGACAACCCGACGGGTGCGGTGAACGGTACCACCGTTGACAACGGTCGTAACAACCCTGTGATCGTTGAACGCGGTGCGCTTCTGTCGGATGGTACCTACTTCAACGGCGAGCCGCTTGACGGCTACGGTACGGCAACCTCTGCCGCGGATTCGAAGGGCTATTATAAGAAGACCTATTCGGACGCCGCGCTTAAGAACATCTGGTTCTATTCGGGTGTGACGCTGGGTACGGACGGCAAAGAGAATACCAAGGATTACACCGACATCACCGACTTCTATACCTATAAAGAACGCAACGGTGACGGCATCGATGATATCTACGATATGATGTGGTCGTACGGTCGTTGGTACACGGGTGTCGGCGACTCGATGATGAACACCATGTACGTGGAAGGCGAGGATAAAGCCGTTACGGGTAACCTGACGCTTCGCTATGCGACCGAGGACTATGTCTTGCTCCGTGCGGGCATTCAGCCTATTAAGTACACGACCTACTACAATGCGATGGGCGGTCAGTTCCGCTACGAAAACTCCAACAGCACGATCCAGGGCGGCGTGCAGGTGGACGAGAACAGCTACTACATCACCTCGACGGTGCTCTTCTCCAACTTCACCTACCCGGTCACCGGTCCGGACGTGATTACGCCGTTCAAGTACGGTTACGAGTTCAAGGGCTGGTTAACCGAGGACGATCTGTTCGGTGAAGAAGATACCACCGAAAAGAACCTCTACAAATACCATCGCAAGGAAGTGCCCGGCGTCAACTACTTCTACGCGAAGTGGGAGAAGACTCTCGATTCGACCCATACCAACACCGCGCAGTTCTACATCAACGACGGCACGGAACGCGTGTGGTTCACACGTGTGGCGAAGTATGAGACAAAAGAGAACGAATCCTTCAAGATCACGATTCCCGACATCAAGCAGTATGAAGATGCCGAGGGCGTGACGCAGTTCATCCGTGGCTGGAAAGTGAAGGGGACCGCCGGCAACACGGCGCTTTACAAACCCGGTCAGAAGGTTGTGCTGACGAAGAATGTCAATCTCGAGCCGGTGCTCGCGACGAACACGACGCAAAACCTGTCGATGACCGTCACTCTCAACGGCGCGAAGCTCTTCCTCGTGACCGATATGAAGGACGGTAAATATACCGAGCTTAAGGATCTGTCGAACGGCTATCAGGGTATCACCTGCACCAAGAGCAAAAGCGGTATGACCTATACGTATTACAACCTGCCGCAGGATGTGATCGTGGTGGCGAAGCCCATCAACGTGGACACGACAGGCAAGTCGGTGTGGATGCTGACAAAGGATACGACGAACAGCGATTACGCTTCGACCTCCCGCTCGGCGCATTACCTCAACGGCACCACCGGTACGGTGATGTCCACCAACTCGACGGAATATCAATTCTCCGTCTATGCGACGATGACGCTCACCTACACGGCGTTGGATACCGGTTCGAAAGCAGATTATCAGACCGAGCACGGCGTGGTGTCGACGATGGTGTCCTCCACCAGCGAGGCGGCTGAAGGCGGTCGCGAAATGATCTTCGTGTCCTCGTTCGATCTGAGCAACGCCCCCAACGCGAAGGCGGTTGCCTGGGGTACGCTGTACACCAAGAACAACTTGTACAAAACGATCGATATGAGCGAGGATATGACGCTGAAGACGGAGTCTATTGACGCGGCGTCGATCGACGAGGGTTCCTTTGAAACGAAGCATGCCAACGTGCGTCAGGTCAAAGCGACCTCCAAGAGTGTCACGAACCAGTATTACCTGCGTGTCACCGAGAATAAGGGTAACCGCGTGCAATATTTCTGCCGTTCGTATGTGATCTATCAAATCGGCGACTCGCCCACCTACTACGTGGCGTACAGCAATGTGGTGCTCAAAGAGTATCTGGCGGAAGCCAACTGACAATATCAACAAGAGAGAGGACAGTGAGTGACTATGCAAAAACAAGAATATGAGTCCCCCGAATTGTTGATTCGTTGGTTTGAAACCGAGGATATCTGCAGCAAATCCGGCGGCATGACCGCAACGATGCCCGGCGATAACATCGTTGACGACGATGAATGGGGCCTCGACGGTTGGTAACCGATTGGTGACTCTGTAACAACATCAAAAAAGGCACTCTTCCGCTTGGCGGAAGGGTGCCTTTTGTCATGCGAGCAGGGGAGAATACAACAAAGTCCCTGTGATACGCTCACAGGGACTTCCAGCGATACGAAAGGTTATCCTTCATCGGGCTCCCAGTGGATCATGTCGGCAATGAGCGCTTCGCGCGCGTCCGCCGCGAGCGACGGTGTGCGTGTGAACAGCGCCAGATATTCGACGTTGCCGTTTTGTCCGTGGATGGGGGAGACGGAGAGGTCTTTGAGATACAGTCGATGTTCGGCGGCGGCATCCGCGATCGATGCGACGAGCGGCGGCAGAATGGCGCGGTCCTTGACAATACCGTTCTTGCCGAGAGCCTTTTGGGGTGCTTCAAACTGCGGCTTGATGAGTGTCATCGCACAGCCGTCTTCCTTGAGGATGTCGTCCATCGCGGCAAACAGCTTGGTCAGCGAGATAAATGACACATCCGCCGTGATCATATCCACCGTCTCGCCGATCATATCGCGGGTCAGGCGGCGGGCATTGGTGCGCTCCATCACGGTGACGCGTTCGTCGCACCGCAGATGCCATTCCAGGATACCGTACGCCACATCCACCGACCACACGTGATCGGCGCCGTGCTGTAACAGGCAGTCGGTGAATCCGCCGTTGGACGCGCCGATATCGCACACACGAAGCCCGCTGACGTCCAGTGAAAACACGTCGAGGGCTTTCTCCAGCTTATATCCCGAGCGGGACGCATATTTTTTGGCTTTTTCGCGCAGGGTCAGCACCGTATCGTCTTTTACGGTGGTGCCGGGCTTGTCAGCGGGGATGTGTCCCATCCACACGCGTCCTTCCATAATCAGGGCGGTGGCTTCCTGCTCGGAAACGCCGAACTGCGCCGCCGCGAGTTGATCGAGTCGAATGGCCATATTGTATTCGCTCCTTATTTGTAGTATCCGCTTGCGAAAGGTTTGCGGTAAATGGCTTGCAAAACGGGGCAAAGTCCGTTATAATGAATGCATATTGATTGAAAGCCGGGAGGTATGCTCCATGAAAGAATCCGCTTTGACGTCCAAATCCACGATGAAACGCACCGTGGTGCTGCTGGTATGCAGTCTGTTGTTGCTCTTTTTCTCGGTACTCGCGCATATTGCGCAGAATATGATGCCGTTTTTCATCGCGGTGCTGTGCATCCTGATGGTAGGTGGCATGATCGTGGCGTTTGCGCTGTGGGATAAGATCCCCGCTCTTCGCCGCTTTGTCCGCGTCGCGATCCTGTCCATCGCCGGACTGGTACTGGTGTTCGGCATCCTGCTTGCGGTGGTTTATCGGATTGAGAATCCCGCGTCCACCGCCGGCTATCTGCTGGCGGCATACGGCACGCTGGTGCTGCAGGTGTTGCAGGGCTTCACCGCGTTTATGCTTCCCGTACTGGTAGCGGCGAGCAAATGGGATTACCGCTTTGACAACGCCATGCTGTTCGGCGGCGGTATTTTGAACGCGCTCGCCGTCACGGTGTTTATGCTGTTTGCCGTTCCCGAAGGCTATATGCCCTATGAATACGAAATCCCGCGCGTGATGAACGCCTATGCGCTGGCGGCGTGGGTAGTGGCGGCGGTGATGATGGTGCCGCTGTTGACGCAGATGTTCAAGCGTCCTTCCAAGAAGGCGAACGAGGAAGCGTAATGCCCGCCGACGGGCTTACAGCTCTCCGAGCAACGATTCTGCGCTTTTAAGCAGGTGGAACAGGCTGGTCGCAAAGAGAGGATACTCTCTGGACAGATGATCGGGCAGGATCAGCGGTGCTTTGTCCGTCGCCAACGGTTCGTAATCCTTCACGGTGCGTCCCGCGCACAGCGTGGTCAGCCGTCCCGAGCTTTTCACCAGCTCCGCAATCACGGCGGGACGGAACTGATCGTCCGGCACGGAGTAGAGCGCCTTGAGGTTTTTGGGGTTGGCGGCGTAAATGTGGCGGAACACCGAATACACCGACAACATCAGCATCGCCGAGGCTTCGGCACTGACGCCGCGGTTATCGCATTGTCCGAGGATGTCGAACAGAATATGCAACGAGTTGATGATCAGTTTTTTGGACAACACCGGCAACGCTTCGGGGCTGTTCTGTGCCAGTACACTGTCGCTGCCTGCGGGGATGTCCTCCAGCGAAATGGTCGTGCCCGACTTATCGGCGGTACGTCCCAGCAGATAATCGCAGGACACACCGTAATAATCGGCGACCTTCACAACAAAATCGAGACCGCATTCGCGGATGCCTTTTTCGTAGTGCGACAACAGCGCCTGCGAAATGCCCAGATCGGCAGAGGCTTTTTTTTGACTTAAACCGCGCTCCTTGCGCAGCAGGGTGATAATACGGGGAAATGCTTTTTCCACGATGAATCGACTCCTTTAAAATTATACAGCCTGTACATTATATATCCGATTATCTGTTTTGTAAAGTGTTATTTTGGGGTTAGGGGGACTTTTTTTGAAAACATATAAGATTCACCTTATTCGGCACGGCATGACCGATGCCAACGAACAGCATTTGTATATCGGCGGACGCACTGATCTGCCGCTGTCGGCGGAAGGGTTTGCGGATCTGTTGGCGAAAAAGCAGGTATTCACCTATCCGACGGGTGCGCGCTATTTCACCGCGCCGCTGACGCGATGCCGCCAGACGTTGGAGGTGCTGTATCCCGGTTGCCCTGCCGAGGTAGTTGAAGGTCTCACCGAATGCGATTTCGGGGAATGGGACGGCAAAAGTCTCGATGTGCTCAAGCAGGATCCTGCCTTCACGGATTGGCTGGCGGGCAAAAGCGGCGTCATTCCCGGCGGTGAAGCCCCCGAAGCCTTTCAGGAGCGCATCGCCAACACCTTTGAAGCCATCGTCCTGGATCTGATGCGTAAAGGACAAACCGAAGCGGTGATCTGCACCCACGGCGGTGTCATCATGCTGATCATGGCCATGTACGGATTACCGCGTGCACCGATGAACGAATGGGCGGCGGACACCGCCTGCGGGTTTACTCTGCGCATCACGCCCGAACTGTGGATGCGGGAGCCTGTGGCGGAAGCGCTGTGTGCGATTCCGTGGGAAACCAATCCGAAG
>JAZQHP010000095.1:0-4431 GCA_045540655.1 Acutalibacteraceae bacterium | reverse complement strand
CCTTTGGATTTGATATAGCGGTGAACGTCCGCCGCCATATCAAAATCGAGGGGTGCGATCAAGTGGTCGGCAAGTTCTACGATCGCCACCTTCAGTCCCGCCTGTACTAAATTTTCCGCCATCTCGACACCGATATATCCGCCGCCGATCACCACAGCCGATCGCGGTTTTGCCGTATCGATATACTGTTTGATTTTTAAGGTGTCGGGAATGTTCCGAAGGGTGAAAACGTGGCTACTGTCAGCACCGTCAATGTTCGGTCGTATCGGCTCGGCACCCATAGAGAGAATAAGGTTGTCGTAGGTTTCCTCATAGGTTTCGCCTGTGCGAAGATGTTTAACGGTGACGGTTTTGGTGTCGGGGTTAATTGTCACCGCTTCGTTCAACACGCGGACATCGATGTTAAAACGTGCTTTGAAACTTTGCGGTGTCTGCAATGTCAGATCGTGTCGGTCGGTGATGACACCGCCGATATAATACGGCAATCCACAGTTGGCGAACGACACGTATTCGCCGCGTTCCAGTATTACGATCTCGGCTTGTTCGTCGAGTCTGCGAAGCCGCGCCGCCGCGGTGGCACCACCGGCAACACCGCCTATGATCACAGTTTTCATAGCGTCACCCCTTTCATATCGTCTCTGCCCATACCGCTTCCTTAAAGCCGACCAGCACGAAGTCATCGCCGACAAGAAGCGGACGTTTGACAAGCATGCCGTCGGTGGCGAGAAGGGCGAGCATCTCGTCTTCGCTCATCGCAGGAAGCTTGGTTTTCAGTTCCATCGACTTATATAACAGCCCGCTTGTGTTGAAAAATGTCTTCAGTGGCAATCCGCTTTTCGCGTGCCACGCCGTCAGCTCCTCAAGCGTGGGGTTGTCTGCTTTGATGTCCCGAAGCGTATAAGGGATATGGTGTTCATCCAGCCACTTCTGCGCCTTCTGACAGGTGGTGCATTTCGGATAACAATTAAATGTCAGCATATCGTGTTCTCCTTATATATACAACTTGTTCGGCTTAACCTCTGCACAACGGTCGCGCAGACGTTCTTCCAGTGCCGCCGTCACGTTCGGCGAATTTTTTCGCGCATTTACGGGACACACGGCCACACAGTGCATGCACGAGAAGCATGTTTCGGTATCCACCGTTTTTACATTCTCTGTCGGGATCGCCTCGACAGGACATTCACGCGCGCATCGTTTGCAGTCGATGCACGTGTCCTCTACCACGAGTGTCATCGCCGACGGATGAAACTCTTTGTATGGACGGTTTCCGGGAATGACGGGCGTGGCGCTGTCGCCGTTTTGAAACTTTGCGGTGATGCGTCTCGCGAAATCTAGAAGCTCCGCCCGATCCTGTTCGTTCGGTCGGTTTGCACCATACTTTCGCACCAGCGAATGCTCCGCCACCGCTTCAACGGCGGCGATCACCTCAAACCCGACCGAAACGGCAACATCTTGCAGTTCCACGAGCGTATCATCAATGGCGCGGTTGCCGAACACCGCGGCAAGCACCGCTTTTGCGCCGTTTGCATGAGCGGTGCGGATCTTCTCAATCGCCGCTTGCGGCACACGTCCGCCGAAGGCGGGCACCGAAAGGATGCACACATCCTCGGCTGTAAAATCAGGCATCACCGCATTCTTGTTGAGCAGATCCACGTGGACGACATCATCCGCCATCGCACAGCTGAGAATCTCCGCCACACGTTTCGTCCCGCCCGTGGGGCTGAAATACAGATTATACACCATTTCTATTCATCTCCTGGTATTCGCGATCTCTATGAATTTATCATACTCTTTTCCACCCCGAAATGCAACCATAAATCCGATTTGCATTCAAACTGCGATTAAACTTATAACCCTTGCGCGGATACGCAAGGCGTGCTATACTGGGTTTACAGGCACACGCCTGAATTCACTTTTTGGAGGATGCTGTTTGAGAAACAACACCTTGGAGATTGTAAAAATCTAAGTACGGACATTTTCAATACAGAAAGGATTTTTACAATGGAACATTTGCGTATTCGATTGGAAACCGCACGGGACTATCGCGCGGTGGAGGAACTGACCCGCGAAGCCTTCTGGAATGTGTACAAGCCCGGTGCCGATGAGCATTACTATGTGCATACGATGCGAAGCCATCCGGACTTTATCCCTGAGCTTGCCTTTGTCCTCGAAAAGGACGGCGAGATCATCGGCAACATTATGTACACCAAAGCGTGGCTCGAAGATGAACACGGCGAGCGCAAGGAGATCCTCTCCTTCGGCCCGCTGTGTGTAGCACCGAAGTATCAGCGTCAACAGCTCGGCAAGCTCCTTATTGAGCATTCCTTTGAAGCGGCACGCCGCATGGGCTATGATGTCAACATTATCTTCGGCAATCCCGGCAACTATGTCAGCCGCGGCTTCGTCAGCTGTAAAAAGAAAAACGTCAGCTTTGTGGTGGACGGCAACTTCCCGACAGCACTGCTTGTGTGCGAGCTTGTGCCGAACGCACTTGACGGCAGAAAGTGGCTGTATATCCCATCCACCGCCGCCGACTGCTGTGAGGACCTCGCCGCCGTCGAAGCCTTCGACGCCACCTTCCCTGCAAAGGAGAAGGCACGGGCACCAAGCCAGGAGGAATTTTATATTTACAGCCATTCTTCCGTCGTGAGATAACAATCGTTTACCCTGTCAAAACAGCAAAAGGACAACCGCAAGGTTGACCTTTTGTGCTGAGTAGAAGGATTTATCTTACAAGCGATCCAATCGCCCGCGCCGAAAAGGGATTGAGAAACGAAAGCAGAAATGGTATACTATAGTAAACTCAAGAAAACGGGGTGAAGCGACATGGACAGAGCCACCTTTGACAAATACATAGAAAAGACCTACGGCGTCAACAGCGAATTTCCGTGGATAACATATCCGAGCTTTGCCGTTTACCGCCACGGTCATAATCAAAAATGGTTTGCGGTGGTGATGACTCTGCCGAAGTCCAAATTCGGTTTGTCGGATGATCAGACCATAGATGTGGTCAACCTCAAATGCGATCCGATCATGACCGGCTCGCTTTGCAAAGAAAACGGCATCTACCCTGCTTACCATATGAACAAAGCGTATTGGATCTCGGTGTTTCTCGACGGCAGCGTCGAGGACGACAAGCTGACATGGCTGCTGGATCTCAGCTATGACCTGACAATGAGGAAAAAACCGCGTTAGTCCGCACACAAGAGCAACGACGCGTTGCTTGCTTATGATTCAGAATCGCCGTATAATAAACACGAGGTGATGATGCTATGGAAACGAAAGAGATCCTTCTCGCATTAAGAACGAAACACGGATTGTCGCAGGAAGACCTTGCCGAAAAGGTGTTTGTAACCCGTCAGGCTGTTTCGCGCTGGGAAACCGGCGAAACGACACCGAACACCGACACCTTAAAACGGCTGTCGAAGCTCTTTGATGTGTCCATCAACACGCTTCTCGGCTCACCGCGGCAACTCATTTGCCAATGCTGCGGCATGCCGCTGGAAGACGCCAGCATCAGCAAGGAAAAGGACGGCTGTTTCAACGAGGATTACTGCAAATGGTGTTACGCAGACGGCGAATATATGTACAGCGATCTGGACGATCTGATTGAGGTTTGCGTCAAAAACATGGTCAGCGATGACCATACGGAGGACGAGGTGCGCGCCTATCTCCACGCCACGCTTCCCACCCTCGATTACTGGAAACGATACGAAGACATCGGCGGCAACGGTGCCTTTGAAGCATTCAAAAGGCGTCTGATCGACGAAATCAATGCTTTGCAGATTGAGGGCATGCCGAAGCTGACAAAGCTCAACGCCCTTGTCGGCGGCTATGTTAATCTCGAATACCGACTCCCGAACGGACAGCTTGTGAAATTCCTGGACGACAACGCCACCTATCTCGGCAATCAGCTGGAGTGCGCATTCGGCGGCAACCGCTGCTTCGGCATCGCCGCCAATATGGACTTTATCCTGATCTGCACCTATGAAGAAGGCGGCGAAAATCCCGAACTTGTGTTATACAAGAAACGATAACACCACCCTGAACATCTCATGGATCGTACGGTCCATGAGATGTTTTCTTTTTAGTATGCAAAGTCTTTATATGCTGCATACATGTGTGCTACATCTCTTGTACTTGCATTTCTTTTATTATACGTGTATTTGGTGACATCGTCAAGTCGGCAAAGGTTAAGCCCGCGGACGGAATGTCCGCGGGCTTTTGTGGGGTTGGTTGGGATAGGTATAGGGATCGCTATTTCCCAAGCATAATACCTTCTGCTCGTGTGTATATTGGATCACTAAAAGTAATAACATCGGTTTTTTGATCATATTCCGCAGTTGTATCCGGGGTGATCCAAATTTCCGAATCAAACGAAGGTAATGTATGCATTTCGTAAATAAAATCGTAAATGATGACATTATCTTT
>JAZQHP010000094.1:0-7841 GCA_045540655.1 Acutalibacteraceae bacterium | reverse complement strand
AACGGCAAAGCCACGTTTTACATCGGCTTTGACCCCACCGCCGACAGCCTGCACGTCGGACACTTCATGGCGCTGTGCCTGATGAAGCGCCTGCAGATGGCGGGCAACCGCCCCATCGCCCTTATCGGCGGCGGCACGGCGATGATCGGCGACCCCTCGGGTCGCACCGATATGCGCCAGATGATGACCACCGAAACCATCGCGCACAACTGCGAATGCTTCAAACAGCAGATGAGCCGTTTTATTGATTTCTCCGACGGCAAGGCGCTGATGGTCAACAACGCCGATTGGCTCACGAAGCTCAACTACATCGAACTGCTCCGCGACGTGGGCGCGCACTTCAGCGTCAACCGTATGCTGACGGCGGAATGCTACAAGCAACGCCTGGAGCGCGGCTTGTCCTTCCTCGAATTCAACTACATGATCATGCAGAGCTATGACTTCCTGGCGCTGTATGAGAAGTACGGCTGTAACATGCAGTTCGGCGGTGACGACCAGTGGAGCAACATGCTCGGCGGCACGGAGCTCATCCGCCGTAAGCTGGGCAAGGATGCCTACGCGATGACCATCACCCTGCTTCCCAACTCCGAGGGCAAAAAGATGGGCAAAACGCAGTCGGGCGCCGTGTGGCTGGATCCGAACAAAACGTCGCCGTTTGACTTCTATCAGTACTGGCGCAACGTCGCGGATGCCGACGTGCTCAAATGCCTGCGTATGCTGACCTTCCTGCCGCTCGAGCAGATCAACGAGATGGACACGTGGGAAGGCAGTCAGCTCAACACCGCCAAGGAGATTCTGGCGTTCGAGCTGACCAAGCTCGTGCACGGCGAAGAAGAAGCCACCAAAGCGCAGGAAGGCGCGCGCGCCCTCTTCGGCAGCGGCAACGCCGCCGATATGCCGCAGGTGACGATCGATGCCGCCGACCTGACCGACGACGCGGCGGACATCCTCACCCTCCTCGTGAAATCGGGACTGGTGCCGTCGAAATCGGAAGCGCGCCGTGCCGTGGAACAGGGCGGTGTCAGCGTGGACGGCGACAAGGTTGCCGACATCAAAGCCACCTTCCCCGCCGCCCGTCTGCAGGAAGGTATCGTTCTGCGCCGCGGTAAGAAGAAGTTCTGCAAGGTGCTGTTGGGGTAAGCAATCATGAATATGAAAACACCTGTGTTGCAGGAATTTCGCTTGCCGTCCTATCGGGAACTGCCCGAAATCGGACTGTATCTGGATCAGGCGGTAAAATATGTCAACGGCTTTTTAGCGCCGTTGGGCGTGACGGAACTGACCCCCTCGATGGTGAGCAATTACGTCAAACAGGGCATGGTGTCTCCGCCTGTGAAGAAACAATACAACGCGGAGCAGATCGCCTATCTGTTCTTCATCACCTTTGCCAAGCTCGTTCTGCCGATGGAACGGATCAAGCAGCTGTTGGAAATGCAAAAAGCCGCCTACTCCACCCCCGTTGCTTACGATTACTTTTGCCAGGAGCTGACCAGTATGCTCCGTTTTACCTTCGGGCAGGGCGACGACCTGGAGGCGATCGATGAGTTGACCGCCAAACACCCCGAACAAAAAATGATCCTGCGCAGTGCGATCATTGCGATTTCGCAGATGGTATATATCGAAAGCTGTATGCGCGCCATCCACGAATCCGCCCCGAAATAAACCGATACAAAAGAGGCTGTCGTTTGAAACGACAGCCTCTTTTTGTATTCACGGTATCCGAAACAGCACCTGAAGCACCAACAACGTGACCGCGCCCGGAATCCCGAGCGCCCCGCATACCGCGGCGGAAAACCACGTCAGTCCCAGCGTCACTCCGCTCCACGCGCTGACCGCGTTGACCGCCGCGAGCGCACAGATCCCCTGAAAGGCGCTCCCGAACAACGCACGGATCGGTCGCCGCGTCAGAAACGCACCGATCAGCACCGCCAAAACGATGACCCCGCCGACGATCCACCAACCATTCATCCCGTTTCTCCTCCTTGTGCTGTGGTCAAAAATTGCAACACGCCGCCCGTCAGCGCCCACGCCATCTGCCGCTGATAGATCGCGGATTTCAGAGCCTCGCATTCGGCGATGTTGGATAAAAAGCCGCATTCGACAAGAATTGTCGGCACGGTCGTCTTATGCAACAGATAGATATCGCGGTTACCGCTTTTGATCTGACGCGTATTATCGGGCTGAAGCCACGTCATCACCTGCGACTGCACACATTGCGCCAGCCGCGCGGCGTCGGGATGGTTGACGGTATAAAACACCTGTGTGCCGCTGTATGCCGTTCCCGAAAATGCATTCTGATGGATGCTGACATTCAGATCCGCTTCTTCAAAGAGGGCGAGCCGCGCTTTCATATCGCCGCGTTTTTTATCGCGAATGCGAAGTCCCTCCTCCTCGCACAGTGCCTCGTCATCCGTGCGGGTCATGACGACGCGCACACCGCACAGCCGCAGGAAGTCCGCCATCGGCAACGCCACGGCCAGGTTGATATCCTTCTCCTGTGTCCCGTCGGCGGCGGTCGCACCGCCGTCAAAACCGCCGTGTCCCGCATCCACCGTCACCACGGGCACCGCGCCCGACGGTGCGGTATCGGTCGGACGGCGACGGTCGGCGGCAAGCGATGACAACAGTACCGACGCGACGACGACCAGTACGCACAGCAACCACACCAACCGTCGTCCCCGCATATGAAGTACCATGCCGCATCCCGCCTTTCGCTCCATTGTATGCATCGGACAGCCCAAAAAGACCCGCCTTGTCCGTTTCGGGACAAAGACGGGTCTTTTTCTGCTCTTATGTAAAAACGGATTACATCAACAACGCGTTTTGGAGCTTTGCCGCCATCAGCGTGTTTTTCAGCAGCATCGCAATGGTCATCGGACCGACGCCGCCGGGCACGGGCGTGATGTAACCCGCGATGGGCTCCACTGCCGCATAGTCCACGTCGCCGCACAGCTTGCCATTCTCGTCACGGTTCATGCCGACGTCAATAACCGCCGCACCGGGCTTGACCATATCCGCCGTCACAAACTTGGCGCGACCGACCGCCGCCACGAGCACATCCGCTTCGCGGCACACCGCCGCCAGATCCTGTGTTCTGGAGTGGCACACGGTCACCGTGCCATTTTCATGCAACAACAGCATCGCCATCGGCTTGCCGACGATGTTACTGCGTCCGATCACGACGCAGCGCTTGCCGGCGACCTCCACGCCCGAGCGATGGAGAAGCTCCATCACACCCGCCGGCGTGCAAGGCAGGAAATGATAATCGCCGATCATGATATTGCCGACGTTCTGAGCATGGAATGCGTCCACGTCCTTGATGGGCGAGATCGCTTCGATCACATCCTTGTCCGACAGCCCTTTGGGAAGCGGCAACTGGCAAAGAATGCCGTTGATATCACTGCGTCCGTTGAGCGATGCGACCAGCGCGAGCAGCTCCTCCTGCGTCGTGTCGGCGGGAAGCGCAAATTCCTCGGAATAGATGCCCGCTTCGGCGCACGCCTTTTTCTTGTTGTTGACATACACGCGCGATGCGGGATCGTCACCCACGATGATGACCGCCAGTCCCGGCGTAATGCCCTTGGCTTTGAGTTCTTCCACTTCCTGTGCCACCTCGGCGCGCACCGCCGCGCTGATGGCTTTGCCGTCAATAATCTTTGCCATGGTTTATTCCTCCTCTGTCGGTTGTAAATCGTCGGTTAAAGCCTCCGTCGGCGATGCCGCTGTCGTCACACGGCAATGCGTGCGCGCCCACAGGATCAGTCCGATGCCCGTAAGGATCGCCGCGACCGCCACAAGCTGGGACACGCGCAACGGTCCCACCATCAGACTGTCGGAGCGCAGTCCTTCGATGACCAGTCGTCCGCATCCGTACCAGATCAGATAGGACGCGAAAATCTGACCGCGGAATCGATAGCACTTCACAAAGAACAGATGAAGCACCAGAGCGCCGAGCAGACACCACATCGATTCATAGAAAAAGGTCGGATGGACAGGCAAGGACGCATCCGCCACTTCGCCGTGGATGCCGCTCTGAATGATATCGCCTGTCATGCCCCACGGCAACATCGTGTTGCCGCCGTAGGCTTCCTGATTGAAAAAGTTGCCCCAGCGCCCGATGCCCTGTCCGATCAGGAAGCCGACCGCCGCCAGATCAAACATGGACAACACACGCACCTTACGCACACGGCACACGACAAAGCCCGTGACAAACGCCCCGATGATGCCGCCGTAGATGCCCAGTCCGCCGTCCCAGATCGCCAGGATCTTGGAGGGATGCGAAAAATAATATGCCGCGTCGTAGAACAACACATAATACAGCCGCGCGCACAGCACCGCGACCACCGTTGAAATCAGCACCACGTCGATCATCGCGTCGCGGTTGACACCGATCTTCGGTGCGCGCCACCAGCCGTATATCACGGCAAGCAAAAAGCCCAGTGCAATGATCGCACCGTAACACATGATCGTCACGGGTATGCCGAACAGCGAAAATTCCACCAGCACCGGAGACACGGTCAGCCGATCAATCCCGAGTCCCGGGAACGCCACCCAATGTTCCATCGTGTCACGCTCCTTTGATGACCGACAACGTGCGGTACGCCGGTCGCAACGTCTGCAACAGGCGGTTGACATCCTCCACCGTCAGCGACGCCGCCGCCTCGCCCGCCGAGAAGGGAGCGCGACCGTGGAAATGGTCATCCATCAGCACCGATGCGGCAGTTTCCACGCTGTTGAAGCGGCGCAACAACCGTCCGTACACGGCGGCGCGCAGTTCCTCAAAGCGGGTCTCATCCACCCCTTGCTCCTGCAAGCGGGCGATCTCCTCGCCGATCGCATCGCGCACCGCTTCGGGATCACGGCTTTCGCCGCCGAACATGAAGAGCGCAAAGCCGCGCCCATCGTAAAATTCACCGCCGAAGGTGTCGTTGATGAGCCCCTGCTCCATCAACACGTTGTACAGATCCGAGCTCGGAGAAGCGAGCAGTTCCACAATCATATCCGCGGCAATCAGGTCTTTATCCGACGGTGCACCATTGGCCATCGGGTATTTATACCCCAGATAGAACAGCGGTGCCGCCACAGGCATGGTTTGCTCCACGTAATCCTCAACCACCTCGGCGGGCTCGTCATAGACCGCATCGTCCAGCGACAGCGGAGCGGCGGGAATCAGCACGCGGTCCGCCACCGCCGCCACCATGTCGACCGTGACATTGCCGCACACGGTGAGCACCATGTTGTGCAGGTTATAAAACGTGCGGTAGCAGTCATACAGCAGTTCCGGCGTGATATGCGAAATGGATTCCACCGTACCCGCAATGTCAATGCGCACGGGATGCACATGATACATGCCCCGCAGCATATTGAACAATACGCAGTGATCGGGCGAGTCCTCGCCCATGCGGATCTCCTGTCCGATGATGCCCTGTTCCTTTTGCACGGTCTTCTCGGTGAAATACGGTTTTTGCACGAAATCCAGCAAAATCTCCAGCGATTCCTCCACGCGGTCGGAACAGCCGAACAGATACGCCGTCACGTCGAAGCTGGTGAACGCATTGGCGCTCGCGCCCGTTTTGGCGTATCGCGCAAACGCATCGCAGTCCTCGTTTTCAAACAGCTTATGCTCCAGATAGTGCGCGATGCCCGCGGGTACCTCCACCATGCGGTCGTCCACCACAAAACGATTGTCCACCGAGCCGTAACGAGTGGCAAACATGGCATACGACGTGCGATAGCCTTCTTTGGGGTAGACATAGATGGTCAGACCCGTCGGATGATCCAGGCGGTACACCTGTTCGCCCGTCGGCAAGGGATAGCTTTGAACGGTCATGCTTGCACCTCCTGTTCGGGGGGAGTCAGAGTATAGACACAATCCACTGCAATGGTCGCGGCGGCTTCGATCACCTGTTCACGGGTGATCGTACGAATGGATGCCGCGAGTTCTTCGGGAGAACGCAGGCGATCAGGTCCCTGCGTCACATACCAGTCCGCCGTCGCGGCGGGCGAATCGGCGGCACCCATCAGCGTGTCAAGCAGGCTCAGCCGCGTATTTTCCAGCATCTCGTCATCAAAATCGCCCGCCTTGAGCGCGTCAAGCTGACGAAGAATTTCGCATTCCGCCTGTTCCAGCGTGTCGTATTGCACGCCGCTGTCGATCAGGATCACACCTTTTTTGCGGTCATAGCGGGACGCGCAGTAATAGCACAAGCTGTGCTCCTCGCGCACATGTAGGAAGAGCAACGACTGCGGCGTACCGCCGAGCACAGCGTTCGCCAGGCGCATCGCGTCGCACCGCGGATCATCGCCCGCGATCGGCGTGCGCAAGCCAAGCACGAGCTGGCACTGATTGACATCCATGGTTTCCCGCTCGCGCGCCACCGTCTCCTTGGCGGGATGCATCTCCACCGACGGCAACGAACACACCTCGCGCTCCTTCAGACGATCGGCGAGAGCCTGCTGTACCGCCTTGCCATCGCCGGGTCCCTGATACACCACCCGCATCGGGGCGGTGCGAAGAAGCGCCCGCCACGCCTGCGTCAGATCGGCGGGCGTGAGCGCCTCCACCGATTCCTTGGTGCCGTATTTGCTCACCGCATACGGTTCGCCCTTGCAAAGCAGGCGCTTGGCTTTCATCACCGCGTAGCGACGTTTTTCATTGATCTCGGCGGCGATGCTTTCGAGCGTACACCGACGCTCCTGCTCCACATCCTGTTCGCGGAACAGTCCGTTGTCATCCAGCGGCGGATCAAACAACATATCCAAAAGTAATTCCGCGCACTGCGCCGTCAGCGCCTCGCCCTTGAGGGCGTAGCGATCGTCCGGGCAGGACATCGCCAGCTGTACGATCTGCGTTTCGCCCGAACCTGTCACATCCGCATAGATGCTCGCGCCGTACAGACGCTCCAGTTCCCGCCGAAACGCCGTCACCGTCGGAAACCGACGACATCCGCGATTGAGCAGGAACGGCAACACCGCATGCACGCCCGCTGTTTCTTCCCGCAACGGAACATAAAAGCTCATCGTGATGCGGGCGGTGGTAAACCGCTCGTCGGTGATGCTTAAGAACGTCACACCGGGTGCCGGTGTGGTAACAACAGGATTCATAAGCCGCCTCCTACATAAAAAGTCTTAATAGATATAGTATACCATATTCTTTGCGGAAACGGAATACCTTTTTGTGTCAAAGAAAATAAAAATACTTCGTTTCGATTGCGGTCTTGCTTTTTTTCTGTCTCTTTTGTATAATGAACATATCAATCGGGCAAGCCCCGCCACCGAAAGGACGGATACGGATTATGATGACCATCGGCACTTGTGTATCGTTTGACGCCGCACCGATCGCGGAGAAGTTTGAAAACCTCACCAAAATCGGTCTGCATCACTGCCAGCTGATGAGCTGGGATCAATCGCAACGCACCGACGAGCGCGCCCAAGAAGTGCTCGACGCCTGCGCCAAATACGACGTGACCATCACGGCTCTTTGGTGCGGCTGGGAAGGTCCTGTGGAATGGAACTTCTACGGCGGTCAGGAAACACTCGGCCTTGTTCCCGAGGCATATCGCTATGCCCGCCTGCAAAACCTCAAGCAGGGCGCGGATTTCGCGAAGAAGATCGGCGTGTCGGATATCGTCACCCATATGGGCTATGTCCCCGAGAATCCCTTTGATTCCCGCTACGAGGGCTTTGTTGCGGCGGTGAGATGGCTTGCCGCCTACCTCAAGCAAAACGATCAGTACCTGCTGTTTGAAACGGGTCAGGAGACCCCCGTTGTCCTCCTGCGTCTGTTCGAAGATGTGGGTCTTGACAACCTCGCCGTCAACCTTGACCCCGCCAACCTCATC
>JAZQHP010000093.1:0-13830 GCA_045540655.1 Acutalibacteraceae bacterium | reverse complement strand
GCATTGCTCCACCATCATCGCTGCCGTCGACGTCGACAGGGTGCATCCGCGCTTGGCAGCACCTTTGGAGAGCATCGCCGCCATTTCCGAGGCGGTGCGATGCTCGAAGCAGACCGAAACGCCCTTCTTGTCGACCGCCTTCAAAAACGCTTTCCATTTGGCGTTCTTTTTGACATCGGGCGTAAACGCCGTCACCGAGAACAGCAACACCGTCGGCTCGTCCACCGCCGCGATCATATCCTTGATTTTGTCGGTCACGCCCGCATTGGCGGCTCCTGCATCAAAATCCTTAACCCACACGCAGGTGTGCTCCCCCATCAGCGGCAACGCCTGCGCCGCGGCGGTCAGCGCGTCCGCATTCAGTGCCGTGCCGTCAAACACGTGCAGATTGAACGCCGCCAGATCGTCGGGCGGTACTGCTTTTTCACACAGAAGCGACGCATAGTGCGCGACAAGATACGCTTCGTCTCCGTACAAAAAGTAGACAGGTGTCATGGCACCGCCTTTGAGATGCGCTTTCAGTTCCTTCTCCGTCACCGTCCGTCGCCTCCTTTCACATATTTTCATTCAGTATACCACAGTTTGCGCCGTTGCGCAAGCACCTATCCCGTTTCACCCGAGCCGCAGGCGCAAGTCGCCTTCTATCGCGGGAGATATCACCCTCGGCACCGACGACAGCAAGCGCGTACCCATGCGATATACATCATGCTCCTCCCCGCACAACACAGCCTGCGGTGCAAAAAGCCGTTCATACCGATACGGCAACAGCGCAGGCAGAATCATCATATCCGCCTGTTGCCACGGTGCATCCGCGGCATCGGCGGCGGAGGTCGCCGTCAGAATCGTCCGGTCTCCGACCGTCAGCCGATACCATCCGCGACAGGATGCGAGCGTGCCGCCCGGTACAAAGGAACCGTCTGTCCCGTCGCGAAGCACCGTGATTGACCGATACGACGGTAGCGATGCATAGCTCGACGGATCGGCTGTCACGATCAGATGCTCCACCGTAAGCGAACCGGCCCCACCGTTGCGCACGGCGGCGGGTGTGTCCACCCACAGTGCCCAGTCGAGCGTATGCCTGCCGTCGCGGCGCATCAGGAACATCAGCGAATCGTTGCTGTCGTTGTCTCCTGTAAATATTGCGCCGTATCCGTCGGCTGTCTGAACGGTGACGATCACATGGATATCCTCCGCCACGCGCACGATCGTTTCCGTACGTCTCCACAGCGCATTCACACCTGCCGTCGTGCACGCCACGCACAACAGGATAACGGCGACACGCCGAATCCCTTTTATACCAAACCAGCAATAGCCGAGCGTCAGCGCGAACGGCAGGACAAACAGCCACACAATCTGTGCGGGCTCTCCGATCCACACCACACACCAAGGAAAGGAGGCGATCCACTGTGTGACGGCACACAGCCATCGACACAGATGCTCTATGATCCAAAATACCGCCGTCGCCGCAAACGGCAGGATCTTTGTTGTCAGTACGGCGACCACGGACAACACCAGCACCACGGATGTCAGCGGCACCAGTACCAGGTTGCACGGCAAAAACACCGCAGACATCTCTCCAAACCACAGCGCCGTGATCGGCAATGTAGTAAGCGTAGCGCAGACGGTCACACCGACAGCCGTGAACAGCGGCGACAGGACCCACGCCGTGCGCGGACAAACCCGTCGTATGCGGGCGGTGATCTCCCGTTCCCACACGGGATGAAACAGCAGCAATCCGAGGGTGGCGGCAAACGACAACTGCCATCCCACATCGTAGACACAAAACGGATCGGCAAGCAACATAACCGTTGCCGCCATACCGAGTGAATTGAGTCCGTCGGCACGACGGCGGAACAGCCCGGAGAACAGCATCAGCATCGCCATCACACCCGAGCGGGTGATCGACGCCGAGCCACCGCAAAGCACCACAAACAATACCACCAGCGCCATTGTCACGAGCGCACGCGGACGGCGCGGACAGCGTACCGCCCGCAACAATACATATACCGCACTGACCAGCACCGACATATGCAGTCCCGACACCGCCAGCACGTGATAGATACCGCAGGCGCGAAACGCCTCGATCACGCTCTGCGGCAGGCACTCCTTTTCACCGATCAGCATCGCTTCGCACAACGCCGCAACCGTCGGAGACAGTGACGCCGACAAACTGTCGCGAATACCTTCCCGAAGCCTGCAAACTCCCCGCCACAACGGATTCATCGAATCGCGTCCGTCATACAGCAGAAGTGCCGTATCCTCCGCAGGCCAGGCATACAGCCACACGCCCAGCGCTTTATCCGACCGTCCGGCAAGCGGACGCGTCGCATCAAAAGCACTCACCACTTCAAGCGTGCCTTTGACGATATCGCCGTCGCGCACCTCGCCGCCGATATCTCCCGCCCACACATACAACCGTGTACCGCGCGGCAGATCGCCCTCCCGCACGGATATCTTCAGGCGATCGCCGGTTCCCTGCACATCCGTGACCCGTGCCGTGAGCGTAACCTGCTGTCCGTTATGCTGTGTTTGCTCGCGGATCACCGCCGCATACCGAACGGTAAACAGCATCAGAACGGCCAGGGATACCGCCAGCAAGCATGCCGCACCGCGCCTGCGAAGCACCATCGCCGTCACAACCAGCAATGCGATCCCAACGGCACCTGCCGTCAGTGCCGAAAGTGACAGGTGCGCCGCAAAAAGCACCGTAAAAAAGGAGGCGATGCCTGCCGCCAGACACGGTCGCCTGCGCATAGCATCACCTCCGATATAGGTCCTTATCAAACGTAAGGATTATTTGTTTTTCTTGTTCTTTTTTCGACCGACCAGCGCAATAAAGCCGAGAAGCGCCGCCAGATATACAAAGACCAGTCCGAACGCAATCCACACCGCCGCTTCGCCCTTGCCCGCAAAACTGATGAGGATCAGGAGCGGCGCACCGAATGCAATCGCGAACGAACTGCCCGCGATCAGCTGGTTGGACGCGGGAGTTTTGAAGTTGGGATCGATTTCGCGGAGCAACAGCACACCCGAGCTGATCGTGCCCGTGAGCATGCCGAACATGCCGAAGAAGCCTTCATACACAAAATCGGGATACAGCTTCTTGCACATCCACTTCAGGAAGAAGAAGGTGGTCACACCACCTGCCACCGCCATCAGCAGGAACGGCACCCAGTAGCCCGTCAGATCCTCAAAGTTGATGCCCGCAATACCCGCGACAATCATCACGTCAAACGCCACACCGGAAATACGGCTGAGCAGATAGTTGTTCTGGTATTGGCGGTTCATCAGCTTGGTTTTGCGCAGTCCCTTGAACAGCGTGCGACACAGCATCGCCATCATAGAGCCGACAATGAAGTTGAAGCCCCACAGCAACGTGCTGACCGTTTCCGCCAGACCGGGAGAAACCATCTGCAACAGCGACGTCACACCCCAGATGACAAGATACGTCACCAGATACACAATCGCCACCAGCGCAAACTGCACGCTGAACTTGTCGATGGATTCCGCAATCGGAATTTCGTTATCATGCTGGAACTCATTGACCGTGGTGATCGAGCCCGACAGGTGTTCCTTCTCGTCGGCACGCTTGATCTTGCCTTTGCGATGAAGAATATTCAGATAGATCACGCCGAAGATATATGCAACAAGATATCCCGCCGCGGAAATCGCCAGACCGTAGCTGCGACCGCCCTCCATGCCGAAGGACTCATACATCGAGCCGACGTTATTCGCCTGACCGGGTCCCTGACCGTAGCCCATCGGCAACAGAATGCCGCTCGCTTTAAACAGTTCGGGCATGAACGTGTATGCCAGCGCCAGTGAAATTACCAGGCCCGTGATTGCCTGCACCAGATAGGTGCTGACGATCAGCGCGCCCGACTGACTGCCGAGCGCCGCCCCGGATTTGTTTTGCTCCTCGGGCACGCGAAGCGACGAAGCAATGAAGCCGAACGCCAACGCGTGATAGGTAAGCATTTCCAGAAAGTCCGCATCCACCGGCAACAGATTGAACATGCGGATAAACAGCAGAATAAAGCCCGCGATGACCGCCGTCGGCATCAGATTAGCGCGGAAGAACGGGATCTTCCGACGCATAATATTGGCAAGCAAAATAAGCGTGGCGACGATACCCAACTGAATAATCGGATTCCATAAGGTTTGGTTGGCGGCGGACAGATCCATAAAGCATACCTTCTTTCCTGAAAAAAACGTTATTTTATACAACCGGCACACGCGCACGGCTCGCATCGTAATACAGCATAAACCGCAGGGCATTGGAATCGGGTTGTACAATCAGCTCATAATACACCTTGTTGACGGAGAATACAATCGCGTGACGCCCGTGCATCGCGAGATCCGAAATCTCTGCCATCGGAAACCGCGTCTCCCCGCAGGTGAGCGTGTGTGTATCCATCGTCAGCTCACCGCTGTCGAGCGGTTCTTCGGTATGGGCAACAATTCTGGCGAGGGTCGCCGTCGGTGCCTTGTAGCAAGCGTTCGCCTGCACATGCGATGCCACCTGCTCCTTCTGCCAGTCGCTGAACGCCTTGACCGTATCAAACGGAGCGTCATGCAACATGCCGTAGGCATCGTATGTAAACGTATGTCCGCAAGCGTCACACCGCACAGTGTTTCCTTCGGATACAAATCGGTCGTCCGCCGCACAATGCGGACACAGGAACAGCAACGTTTCCAGACGTTCGGCAAGCTTCTGTTTACCGTACGGCGCAGGATCCTTCGCCTGACGGGCATAGGCATCTTCCCACAGATCCGCTTCGATGGCGCGATGAATCTCCTCCACCGTCATCGCGGCAAGCTGTTCGTGGGTGTACACATTCACAACGCCACCGCGTATCCGCCCACGGCGGGGCTTGCCGACGCTCCACAGCGGACTGACAAAATAGCCGCCTTCAATGCGATAGGTCACAAGCGCACAGCCCGCATGCTGAATCATTTTTGCAGTGGACGGATGGATGGGCGCCGTGACACCGTCCCACGAACGGGCGCCCTCCGCAAACAGGCACACGTTTTTGCCCTGTTTTAAATGACGCATCATTTCCTTGACAGTGGTCGAGGCAACCGTACCCTTACGCCGCATGATCGGCGCAAAACCGAATTTCAACAGCGCATACGCATGCTTCCAGCGGGAAATATGCTCACTCGCTACAAAATACATCTGACGGAAACTGACACCGACAAACAACGGATCGTAATCTGTCGTGTGATTGGACAGCACAATATACCGATCAGGCAGATCGGTCGCTTTTTCGTAACGATATCCGAACCGTAACTTCAAAAACACGCTGACAAGCGGACGAAACAATGCGTAAATAAACCGATGCTTACGGTTCATGGCGATCCTCTCCTCAAATCCCATATATGATGATTATACAACAATTGCCCGAAAAATACAACGATGAAAACCGATTATTTTTGCAAATTCGCCGCCCCTTCCACCCGTCGGCGGCGAAAACGTTGACAAACCGCCGATCTTGCACTATACTGTATCTGTTTATTTCCTATGTAAAAGGACGGATACAGAATGGCCATTATTGAAAACCTTCGCAACATCGCCAT
This sequence comes from Acutalibacteraceae bacterium, assembly GCA_045540655.1. GTDB lineage: Bacteria > Bacillota > Clostridia > Oscillospirales > Acutalibacteraceae > RGIG1959. The sequence continues at coordinate 8,250 of JAZQHP010000093.1, read as the reverse complement.
CATCGCCCACGTCGACCACGGCAAAACGACGCTGGTGGATCAGCTGTTGCATCAGAACGGTATTTTCCGCACCAATGAACAGGTCGCCGACCGCGTCATGGACTCAGGCGATCTCGAACGTGAACGCGGCATAACCATCCTCGCCAAAAACACCGCCGTGATGGTCGGTGACACCAAAATCAACATTGTGGACACCCCGGGTCACGCCGATTTCGGCGGCGAGGTGGAACGCATTCTGCTGATGGTGGACGGCGTACTGCTCCTGGTGGATGCGTTTGAAGGCTGCATGCCGCAGACGCGATTCGTGCTGAAAAAAGCGCTGGGACTGGGCAAAAAGCCGCTGGTGGTCGTCAACAAAATCGACCGCGACGGTGCACGCCCCGACGAGGTGATCGACGAGATCCTCGATCTGTTCATCGAGCTGGGCGCCTCGGAGGATCAGCTGGATTTCCCCATCGTATATGCATCGGGTCGCGACGGTTATGCGTCGCTGGATCCTACTGTGCGCAGCGGAGACATGAAACCGCTGACCGATGCGATCCTGGAACATATTCCCGCTCCCGAAGGCGATCCCGACGGTCCGCTTCAGATCCTGTTCTCCAACATTGATTACGACGACTATACGGGTCGTATCGGCGTCGGTCGCGTGGAGCGCGGCTCGGTCAAAACCGGTCAGGCGGTCGTGATGTGCCGCGAAAACGGCAAAAACACCCCTGCCCGTATCGGCAAACTGTATCAGTTTGAAGGTCTGCGCCGCGTCGAATGCGAGAGCGCATCGGTCGGCGATCTGATCGCCGTGAGCGGTATTGCCGACATCAACATCGGTGAGACCGCCTGTGTGCCCGATCATCCCGAAGCCCTGCCCTTTGTGCGCATCGACGAGCCGACCATTTCGATGCTGTTTATGGTCAACAACAGTCCGTTTGCCGGCAAGGAAGGCAAGTTTGTCACCTCCCGCAACCTGCGCGACCGTCTGTACAAGGAAGTACAGACCAACGTGAGTATGCGCGTGCGCGAAACCGATACCACCGATGCGTTTGAAGTGTCCGGTCGCGGCGAGCTGCACCTGTCCATCCTCATCGAAACCATGCGCCGCGAGGGGTATGAGTTCGCCGTGTCCAATCCGCGCGTCATCTTCAAAGAGGAGGACGGCGTGGTACTCGAGCCGATGGAACTGTTGATGATCGAAGTACCTGAAGCCTATACGGGCGCGGTCATGGAAAAACTCGGCTCCCGCAAGGCGGAAATCGTCAACATGGGTACCCGGGACACCGGCACCACACACCTGGAATTCCGCATTCCCGCCCGTGGTTTGATGGGCTATCGCCAGCAATTCCTCACCGATACCAACGGCAACGGCATCATGAACAGCGTGTTTGATGGCTACGAGCCGTTCAAGGGCGAGATCGTCCAGCGCATGCAAGGCTCGCTGGTCAGCTTTGAGACAGGCGAAACCAGCGCCTACGGTCTGTACAACGCGCAGGACCGCGGCGACCTGTTTGTCGGCGCAGGCGTGCCGGTGTATGAAGGCATGATCGTCGGACAGTCCCCGAAAAACGAAGATATCACCGTCAACGTGTGCAAGAAAAAGCACGTCACCAACATGCGTGCATCGGGCTCGGACGAAGCGCTCCGCCTGACGCCGCCGACCGTGCTGTCGCTCGAACAATCGCTCGAATTCATCAACGATGACGAGCTCGTGGAGGTCACGCCCAAGAGCATCCGCCTGCGCAAGCGTATTCTGTCGCACGAACTGCGCATGAAGGCCGCCTCCAAAAAGAAAAACGATAAGTAACCCTATGCGGCGGGAATGGCTGATCATCGCCGTTCCCGCCGTTTATCATCCGGAAAGGTTGTGACACTATGGCCAATTCTATTGTAAGTTGTCTTTACCTCGCGGAACCGGTTGCCGTTCTGGTGTGGGCAATCGTCAGCATCGTGCTGTTCTGTTCCGCCCGCAAGAAGCAAAAGAGCAATCCGGAAGCGATCAGCGAACAAACCGTACGTCACCGCCGCACGGCAATGATTGTTTCGCTCGTTGTGCTTGGCATAATGGTGACCTTCCTCATAGCGATCGTCGCGTTGTTCTCCATGGCGATCGCCTACATGTAAGGAGGGCGTTATATGAGTTCCCGCGTCTTTTGGATCGTATTCGCCGCCCTGGTCGCGATCGGCGCAGCACTGACCGTGTGGCACATTCTTTATGCGTTTGACGCCTATCAGCACAGCTCTATTATTACTTTTATTGCAAAGGAGCTGTGGTAACTTGAAACGTACTCTCCGACAAATCGGCGTTCTGCTGATGGTTGTCATCGTGTGTGCCGTCTTCAACAGCTGTCTCTATCTGCTGTTGACCGCGCGGCTGTCCAATAATTTTTCCGACACGTCGCAGGCCAAAATGATCGACGTAAAGCAGTATCTCCCCCATGAGTCCGCCTCCGATCTTGCCGTTGTCGATACCGCCTTTGCACTGAACGGCGATCTGCCTGTGCTGGACGGTGCGGCGGCACTCGTACCGGTGTATGCGTCGGTGATCGATGCGGTATATCCGAAAGGATGCGTCACCTATGAAGGCGGCGCTTTCTCGGACGACAATTTCTACGGTGAAAACTTCGCGCCCGACAGCGCCATGCAATACCGCAACACCGTACGCGGTTACACAGCCGTGACCGACGGCGACTGCGACATCCTGTTCTGCGCCGCCCCCTCCGAGGCTCAAAAGCAATATGCCGCCGAGAAAGGTGTGGAGCTGACATACGTACCCATCGGGCGGGAAGCCTTTGTCTTTTTTGTCAACGCACGCAACCCCGTCGACGATCTGTCGGTGGAGCAGGTGCGAGACATCTACGCGGGCGACATCCGCAACTGGAGCGAGGTCGGCGGCGTCCGTCGTCCCATCAACCCCGTGTCACGCCTGGAAGGCAGCGGCAGTCAGTCGGCGATGGACGCCTTTATGGGCGAACGGGAAATCGGCGGCAAATCCCCGCTGGCATTTGCGGGCGCATCCATCGGGTTTTCCTTCCGTTATTATCTGGACGGCATCGTCGGCAACGAAGCGGTCAAGATGGTGTCGCTCAACGGTGTGTATCCGAGCGCCGACAACATCCGCAGCGGTGCCTATCCCGTGGTGGCGGAATTTTATGCGATCTACCGCACTGACAACGACAACCCGAACGTGCCGCTCCTGATCGACTGGTTGCTTGGCGACGAGGGACAAGACCTCATCGAGCAATGCGGCTACGTGAGCATAGCATAAGAAAAAGCACCGACTCTTTCGGAATCCGAAGAGTCGGTGCTTTTGCCTTATTACGAAATTACGAATCCATCACCCGATTCCGCCGCAAACAGCGCCGACAATCAGCACCAGAATGCACAAACCGCAGAATCCGTATTTTGCCAGCGGATAGAACCATTTGCCGATGGGCTTGTCGGCGCCTTCATTGACCGCTTTTTCCACGAAAGATTTGCCGGCCACCCAGAAGAACATAAAGGCCGCGAGTCCCGCGCCGAGCGGGCAGATAAAGATGGACACCACATCCATCCAATCACTGACGATGCCCTGAATGCAAATGGACACCACCATACCGATGCTACCGACGATACACGCAGCCGGAATGCGCTTGATACCAAATGTTTCCTGCAGCGTCGCGATCGGCGCTTCATACAAATTGATCAGCGACGTAATACCGGCAAAGAACACCGCGATAAAGAACACGATCGCCACGATCTCGCCGCCGGGCATGCCTTTAAAGAGGTTCGGCAACGAAATAAACATCAAGCCGGGGCCGCTTTGCGACACGAGTGAACCTTCCGCCGTGCCGGCGGTGCCGACCGCCATCGCGGGGATGATCACGAACGCCGCCAAAAGCGCCGCAAGCGTATCGAAAAACGCCACCGAGCGCGCGCATTTCGGAACGTTTTCCTCTTTCGACAAATACGAGCCGTAGATCAGTGTGCCGTTACCGGCCACCGACAGCGAGAAAAACGCTTGGCCGAGCGCATACACCCACGTCATCGGATCGGCAAGCGCCGCCGGATCCACGCGGAAGATCTCCTGATAGCCGAGCTTGGCGCCGGGCTGGAACGCCACATAAACGCCAAGGCCGACAAACATAAAGAACAATAACGGCATCAACACCTTGTTGACACGTTCGATTCCCTTACCGATACCGAACAGCAAAATCGCCAGCGCAATCAGCAACGCGGCCACTTGCCAAATGTTGTTGCCAAAACTCGATGCCATCGTGCCGAACGCGGCGCCGAATTCATCCATCGACGAAGCCGCCAGCGTCGCACCGGTGAAAGTACCGATCATGTAACGAAGGATCCAACCCATCACGACCGTATAGCCCACCGCCAACGCGAGCGAGCCGAGCGTCGGAATCAGGCCGAGCGCTTTACCGACTTTTGCACCATTCTTCGGATAGCGCGTTGCACACGCCGCACCAAATGCCCCCACCGGTCCCGAGCCGGTCGCGCGACCGAAGCTCATTTCTCCGATCACGCCCGTGAATGCAATCAGAATCACAAAAATAAAGTACGGAATCAGAAACGATCCGCCGCCGTACATCGACACACGGGACGGGAACATCCAGATGTTGCCCATACCGACTGCCGATCCGATGCACGCGAGGATAAAGCCCCAGCGCGAGCGAAAACTGTCACGTTTTTTCTCCATGATATCCACTCCTCAAAGCGAAGAATATGTTCCTTATTATATCGGATACTTTATCGCATTGCAACACTAAAATGAAAAAATATTCGTTTTTTCGTTCTTTTTCACCGTTTTCGCCCCATGTTTCCCGCTAAGGTGTCGAAAATATGCGACACCTATTCCCTTTTTTCGTTGCTTTTCTGCTTGACATGCGCTATACTGTTATATATCGATCATAAAAGGAGGGATCCTTGTGTCTGCGGTTGACAGTCCCCGTATTTTGTACATCAAGCATATTCTGGAGCAGTATTCCGACGAAAACCATCCCCTGTCATTCAGTGATATCAACCGTCATCTGTATGAGTTGACAGGTCAGACGGCGCACCGCGCTACACTGACAAAAGATATTGCCGCGCTTTGTGCCTTCGGCATGGATATCATCACGATCCATTCCACGCAAAATCGCTACTTTGTCGGCTCCCGCCTGTTTGAGGTGCCCGAGCTCCGTCTGTTAACGGATGCCATCCATTCCTCCAAATGCCTCACCGATAAAAAGAGCGCCGTACTCATTCAAAAGCTCGCCACGCTGACCAGCGTGCATCAGGCGGCGGCGATTGCCGACTATCCGCTCTCTCCCACGATGAGCAAGCCCGTCAACGAGCAGATCTACTACATCATCGATGCCATCCACGCCGCCATCGGGCGCGGACGCAAAATCTGTTTCCGCTACACCGAGTATACTCCGGAAAAAGAGCTGGTTCTGCGCGGCGACGGCGAACAATATACGTTAAGCCCCTATGCCTGCGTGTGGAACGGCGATTATTATTATGTGATCGGATGGAGCGATAAGCGGCAGTCCGTGACCTCCTTCCGCGTGGACCGCATCGCGCACACACCCGTCATCACCGACGAGCCGCTCGTTCCCGCGCCCGCGCACTTCGACGTGCAGGAGTATGCTTCCGGGCTGTTCCGTATGTTTCAGGGCGAGCCGGCCACCGTGGAACTGCTGTGCGACAACGAACTGATGAAGACCGTCATCGACCGTTTCGGCGCCGACGTGTTCACCGAGGTTGCCGACGAGGCGCATTTCCGCGTCAAAGCCACCGTGTCCCTGTCGCCGATCTTTTACGGTTGGCTGTTCGGCTTCGGTGGTAAGATCCGCCTGGTATCCCCTTCGCATGCGGTGGACGCCTACCGCACGATGCTCGAGGACGCGTCCGGAACTGTATAATGCACAAAAAAGCAACGCAAGAATTCTTGCGTTGCTTTTTTATTATCCATTCTCGTTGCCGAACAGGTCCTTGATTTTATCAAAGAAGCCTTTGCGGCGATGATAGTTTTTATCGGTGGTGGTGCTGTCGAATTTCCGCAGCAGTTCTTTTTGCTCATGATTGAGATTGCGCGGCACTTCGATGGTCACACGGAATACCAGATCGCCCGTACGCCGTCCCTGGACATCGGGGAAGCCTTTGCCCTTGAGCTTGAGCAATTCACCCGGTTGGGTGCCTTCCTTGATGGTGAAGGGCTCTTTGCCGTCGAGGGTCGGCACCTGCACCTCCGCACCGAGGCTTGCCTGCACAAAGGTCAGCGGCAGGTCGCAGTAGATATCGTTGCCGCGGCGCTCAAAGAGCGGATGCGGACGCACCGCAATGCGCACCTGCAGATCACCCGCCGGTCCGCCGTTCTGACCGGCGTTGCCCTTGCCGCGGATCATCAGACTTTGTCCGTCGTTGATACCGGCAGGAATATTGACGCCGATGGTACGGCGCACCGTCACGCGACCGTCGCCGTGGCAATGCGAACAAGGAGTTTCGATGATCCGTCCCGTACCCCGGCAACGGTCACACGCCGCCTGCGTCTGCATCACACCGAACGGGGTGCGCTGTTGTCGGCGCACCTGACCGCTGCCGCCGCAGTTCGGGCAGGTTTTCGGCGATGTGCCCTTCTGGGCACCGTTGCCGCCGCATTCGGAGCAGGTTTCCACCAGATTGACTTCCACCTGTTTTTTACAGCCCTTTGCCGATTCTTCAAACGACAACACGACCGATGCCGCCACGTCGCTTCCGCGGCGGGGGGCGTTCGGGTTACTGCGACGACCGCCGCCTCCGAAAAAGGAGGAGAAAATATCCCCGAGATCAATGTCCATATCGGAAAAGCCGCCGTAACCGCCGGCTCCGCCGCCCGCCCCGAAGTTCGGGTCGACGCCCGCATGACCGTACTGGTCATAGCGCGCCCGTTTCTGGCTGTCAGACAGCACCTCATAGGCTTCATTGACTTCCTTGAATTTTTCTTCCGCGGTGGTGTCGCCGGGATTCAGGTCGGGATGATACTTCTTCGCCTGTCGGCGATAAGCCTTTTTGATCTCATCCTCCGAAGCACCCTTCTGAATACCGAGCACCTCATAATAATCGCGTTTGTCTGCCATGGTGATTCCCCTCAATGTATGTTCATACAGGACACGACGCCCCCTTTACCCATCCCGGGCAAAGGGGCGTCGCATCGTATGGATCTCTTATTGCACGTCGCCGTTGTAGAAGCCGTCGTCGCCCTGCGGGTTGTCGCCCATCGGGGGCTGACCGTCCTGCGGAGCCGCCGCCTGGTACACCTTCGTAGCGACCTCGCCGAACGCCTTCATCAGTTCTTCCTTCTTCGCTTTAATCGCTTCGATGTCGGTGCCGCCGAGCGCCGCCTTCAGATCGTCGATCTTCGCTTGCACAGCGGTCTTGTCGGCTTCGTCGATCTTATCGCCGAACTCGCCCAGCGCCTTCTCGCACTGATACACCGCCTGATCCGCTTCGTTGCGGGCTTCCACTTCCTCACGGCGCTTCTTGTCCTCCGCCGCATACTGCTCGGCGTCCTTGACCGCTTTTTCCACATCCTCTTTGGACATGTTGGTGTTGGAGGTGATGGTGATCTTCTGCTCACGGCCGGTCGCCATATCCTTCGCGCTGACGTTCACGATGCCGTTCGCGTCGATGTCGAAGGTGACCTCGATCTGCGGGATGCCGCGGGGAGCGGGCGCAATGCCGTCGAGGTGGAACATGCCGAGCGTCTTGTTGTCGCGGGCGAAATCACGCTCGCCCTGCAGGACATGAATCTCCACGGACGGCTGATTGTCCGCCGCCGTCGAAAAGATCTGGCTCTTACGGGTGGGGATGGTGGTGTTGCGCTCGATGACCTTGGTCATGATGCCGCCCATGGTTTCCACGCCGAGAGACAGCGGGGTCACGTCGAGGAGCAACAGGTCCTTGACGTCGCCCACGAGCACGCCGCCCTGAAGCGCGGCACCCATCGCCACACATTCGTCGGGGTTGATGCCCTTGAAGGGCTCTTTACCCATGAAGGACTTGACCGCCTCCTGCACTGCGGGAATACGGGTGGAGCCGCCGACCAACAACACCTTGTCGATCTGCGCCGCGGTGAAACGGCTGTCGCTGAGCGCCTGACGCACAGGGCCCATCGTCGCGTCCACGAGATCCGCCGTCAGACGGTTGAACTCGGCACGGGACAGCGTCAGATCCATATGCTTCGGGCCGTTGGCATCCGAAGAGATGAACGAAGTCGGGGGCCAAGCGGTCTTAGGAAGACAACATGTT
>JAZQHP010000092.1:0-39968 GCA_045540655.1 Acutalibacteraceae bacterium | reverse complement strand
CAGAAAGTCGGGATTGTGATGCGTGAAGGTGCCGCGCATATAGTAATTCTTGCCGCCGCGCGCTTTGACCAGTTTCTGAAATTTCGGCACGATGCGGTCCCAACTGCCGTTGCCCGCGTAATCCACGCGATAGCGGTCGTGCACTTCGCGGCGACCGTCCAGGCTCAGCACCACATTGCTCATTTCCCGATTGGCAAACTCGATCACATCGTCATCGATCAACATACCGTTGGTTGTCAGTGTGAAGCGGAAGTTTTTGCCTTTTTCCTTTTCCACCTCGCGCGCATAGGCAACGAGTTGTTTGACCACGTCAAAATTCATCAGCGGTTCGCCGCCGAAAAAGTCCACTTCCAGATTGCGGCGCGTTCCCGAATTTTCAATCAGATAATCGAGCGCCGCCTTGCCCACCTCAAAGCTCATGAGCGCGCGGTCACCGTGATACTTGCCCTGGCTGGCGAAGCAGTAGGAGCAATTCAGATTACAGCTGTGGGCGATGTGCAGGCACAGCGCTTTGACAACCCCTGCCGTCTTACGCTTAAGCTGTCCCGCCATCGGTTCAAAGGTGTCGGGAGCAAACAGCTTGCCCGCCTCCTTGAGCGCGACGATCTGATCGTAACACTGCGCAATATCCTCCGCAGACAGCGCAGGATACGTCGCCGCGGCCGCCGCAAGCGCATCCTCCCGCGTATGCGTCTCGAACATCGCGATCAGATCATACGCGACATCGTCGACCGCATGCACAGCACCCGAACACACGTCCAGCACAATGTTATAGCCGCCGAGTTTATATTGATGAATCATCGTTAACAACCACCTTATACATAAAAAATGCCGCCGTGCGGCGGCATTTTATCCGGTTTGATTACTTCTGCTCGTTCTCGCACTGTTGGTTCGCGATGCCGCAGCTGGTCTTGCAAGCGGATTGGCAGGACGTCTGGCATTCGCCGCAACCGCCGTTCTTCGCGCTCTCGCACAGGTTACGAGTTTCGATGGTCTTGATATGTTCCATAATAGCAACCTCCAAACAAAGTTTTACTTATTATACCATACCGTTTCGGTAAAGTCAACACGCAAATCGCAAAGGAATCACCCGCCGAGCAGCACATCACTGACCAGCATCAGGCAGAAGCCGGCCAGCAAGGCATAGGTAGCGCCCCGTTCGTGTCCGTGGGCGTGCGTTTCGGGGATCATTTCATCGCTGACGACGTACAGCATCGTGCCGCCTGCAAAGCTGAGCGCAAACGGCAGGATCGCCGTCGAAACCTGCACTCCGAAAAAGCCAATGAGTGTGCCGACGACCTCCACGAGCCCCGTCAGCATCGCACACACCAACGTGCGCGACGGCGAGACCCCTGCCGCCAGCATCGGCGCGATGATCACCATCCCCTCGGGGATATTCTGCAGAGCGATGCCGCCCGCGATGAGGAGTGCCTTGGACGTATCCCCCGCGCCGAAGCCGACACCCGCGGCGATGCCTTCGGGCAGGTTGTGAATCGCGATTGCCAGCACAAACAGTAACACCTTATTCAGATCGGCGTTATGATGCGGTTCCATGTCAGGACCGACCAGCTTATGCAGGTGCGGGACCAGGCGGTCGATGACATTCAGACTGACAGCACCCGTAAAAATGCCGCCGACCGCCACAAGGATGCCCCATTTGCCGCCGTAGTCGAGCGACGGCAGAATCAGTCCGAGCACCGCCGCCGCCATCATCACGCCCGCCGCGAAACCGAGCACCACATCCGAAAAGGTGTGGGATATTTTCTTAAACGCAAAGCCGATCAGCGCACCGATCACCGTGGCACCGCCCACGCCGAGCGCCGTTAACCATACCAGTTCCATGACCTCTCCTTTATAAAGCACACGCTCCCGCTTATATCGGAAAAGCGGGAGCGCGAATCGGTTGTTTACAGAACGAGCGACGGCGCGCTGTACACTCTCGCCGCGAGCTCCTGGTTGAGCATATACAGGCTCTTCGGATCCGTGCCGAACAGCTCCATCTTGGTGATGAGATCGTTGGCATTGGTTTCCTCTTCGCCCTGCTCCTTGACAAACCAATCCAGGAACTGCATCGTGCGGAAATCGCGCACGTCATACGCCGCACCGTAGATAGCGTTGATGAGCGAAGTGACATACTGCTCATGCTCCAGACCGGCTTTGAGCACGTCCATCGAGCAGGTGAACACCTTGTCGGGCTTGGCGATCGCGTCGAGCGTCACCACTTGGTTTTCGTTTTGCAGGTAGGTGTAGAACAGCATCGCATGATCGCGTTCCTCCTGCGCCTGAATCATGTACCAGTTGGCAAAGCCGTCCAGACCCGCCGCCTTGAAATAGTTGGAAAAGTCCAGATACAGATATGCCGAATACAGCTCCTTGTTGATCTGGGCGTTCAACAGCTCATGTTCTTTTTTGTCCATTATGATCGTCTCCTGTCTCCGAAAAATTCAGCGTCAACCGCTGTAAAAAGGATGGTTATATTATACCACAGGATCTCCCGCTTTGCAAGTCTATTTGCACAACGGGCGCACGGACGGCGCGAAGGAGAAACCAATCGGGACTTTTCCGAAGAAAAGCCCCGATTCCGGTCGGTTATTTCCGCTGATCGCGCCCGTGTTTGACAAGCACGATCACAATCATGATCAACAACGCAATGAGCGCCGCCTGAAACGCCGCAAAGCACACGACGAACCGTCCCATGTCCCCGAGCGCCGCCATGCCGACACTCGCCCGGTTGTTGAACAGCATCATGCCCGCGAATAAGACCGCCAGCAGGATACCGTCCGCGATAAACGCCATGATCCATCCTTTTTTCATGCGCATCACCCGAAGCTCGCCGCGGTCAGGCGATCCGCCAGGAAGCAGTAGGTTTCGGGATAGTGCGGATGCTCCGCACCGCCCAGTCCCACCGACACCAGCGCGCTTTTCGCGTCTTCATAGCGGTCGGCGATGTTCAGCTCCACCGCAAAGCGATAGGCATCGATCTCGCCGCCCATGAACGCCGCGAGCAGTTGCATAAAGTATGCCGGGCTCTGGCACACTTCAAAGTCCCAGCCGCCTACCCATCCGCCGTCATAGCGGGTGATCTGACAATACGGCAGGGCATTCGACGGGATCTTGGCAATCGCTTTTTCGCGACTGCTTTCGCTCATACCCGTATTTTTGATGGTGATCGTCGGATTGGTGCCGTCACCGTGGCAGGTGCAGGTATAACGATAGCAATCCTCACGCGGATCCCTGCCGTCGGTCAGGATGTATCCGATGCGCAGTACACAATCCCCCATGCCGTCGGCATCGGAGTTGTAATCCGACACGCCCGTGTACGTCTCCCAGTCCTTCTCGTAATTGGCATACACGCTGACACCGTTGGAGGATACACCGTAGCAGGAGTATCCCCACGCCGTCATCGGCAGGCACGGCACAAAGTCATCGATGTTGATGAGATTGAAAATGGTACGATACGAAGCGGCATCCGTCGCGAGCGTGGTGTTCGGGGACGCAAAGGTGTATGTAAAGGCATGCTTGCCCTGCGATTCCAGCGAAGCACCGATGATGTTGGCGATACCCGCGCCGCGCGAGTGTCCCGTCACCCAATATGTGAGCGTATCCTCATACAGTCCGCACCGTTCCATATACTGCTCGGTATACGCCATGATGCGGTTGGCGGCGATATCAAAGCCCTTATGGTTATCGGTATTCATCCAGTCGTCAAAAGGCGTGTCCTTCGTGATATCGCCGATGTCGCAGTTACTCGACCATTCTTCGATGGTGGCGTTGGTGCCGCGCACCACCATCGCCAGGACGGTCTGCAGTTTGCCGTTCACCGCTACGGTGCGGTGACCGAGCACCACCTCGGAGAGATGGATATCGTGATAGTCACTGCTCAGTGAATAGCTTTCGGTATCCTCCATGCCGAAATAGGTCAGAACCTCGGCAAGCGAGGCGGTGGACAAGGTTTTATTGCCCGATGCATCGGACAGGTTGATGGAGGTTTTCTCGTATGCCATCGAAGAAAACAGCGACGACACCTCGCTGAGGGCGGGGTTGTACACCGTGTTATCGCCCGCAAACCAATCGTAGTCCATGGCGAAGGACACCGTAGGATTCGCATACTCGGACGACATCTTGCCCGTAAAGGTATTGTCATAAGGAGCGGCATCGGTGCTGTCGGGATCGCCGTCCGCATCGCTGTCGGACATGGACGGATCCGACAACAGCATTCCCTTGACCAGCACCTGTGTGCCGTCGTCGCTGACGATCAGCTCCACCGATACCTCCTCCTGATCGGGCACGCCGTCCTCATCGGTATCCGCTTTGGTTTTATCCAGCGGCACGGTCACGCCGTTGAAGGCGATCATGTGATCTTCGTAATAGTCAGGGATCGTATCGCCGTCGGTATCCGTTGCCAGATCCACCAGACGGCTGATATCCTCATAAATCACATCCAGCTCATCGGCGGTTTTCGCCGTGAACGTATCGGCGTTCACCGCCTGCGCAAACTCCGTCAGCGCATGAATCGTGCTCTGGCGCTCGGTGCCGAGCGACACATAGAACACCCGCACACCGCTGTCCGCCACAGCCGCTACCGTCTCCTCATAGAGCGCATAGTCGGTCGGGAAGCCGTCGCTGATCACGATCATCACTTTTTGTGCCAGCGGACGGCTGTCTTCCAGCAGTCCGACCGCTTGCTGAATCCCCGTGTAGACGGCGGTGTTGCCATCGGACACGAAATAGGTTTCATCCAGATATGCCTTTGCCGCCTCTTTGTCTGCGGTCAGCGCCGGGGTCAACGCCTGTGCCTCACTTGCGACACGGACCACACCGATGCGACTGCCGCCCGGCAGACGATCAATCAGGTCGCGCGCTACCGTCAGGCGCTCATTATCGGGGTCATGGCGGTCCATACTGCCGGAATCGTCCGTCACCAACACCACTTCCACGCCCGCGTACACCTCGGAAGCACCCCAGCTGTCCTCCCAGACAAACGCGGATTCATACATCGCGCGGTCAAGCAGCACATAGGTGCCTGCCGTTTCCGCCGCGGCGGTCGCCACGCCGTTGTCCACGGTGGTCTCCACCGCCTGCAACGTCTGGTTAGCCTCGCTGAAATAATACACCGTCGGATGGACAGTGCCCGCACCCGTAACGGCAAACGAAACCGTCGCGTCCTCCCATGCGCCGTCGGCGGTCACATCGCACGCTTCGCCGAGATAGCCGGGCATGCTCGTCGGGAACAAGCCGTCCTTCACGGCGGCGCGGACCGCCAGGCTGTCCACCAGCTCGCCGTCAATGGTCGCGGACACGGTGGCGGCGGTTCGATCGGACGTATAGGTTTTGGACACCGTAAAGCTCTCCTGCGGTACAGCGGGATCGGTGCCGAGCTGTTGCTCGTACCCGTCGTTTACGCCGTCGGCATCCGTGTCATATTCCAAGGGATCGGTGCCGCTTTGCGTCAATTCCTCGCCGTCCTCAATGCCGTCAGAATCGGAATCCTTTTTGGAGGGATCGGTCGCCAGGGACAGTTCCTCCCGATTGGAAACCGCGTCGCCGTCGGTATCTTCATCCCCGTCGGCAATGCCGTTGGCATCCCCGTCCGTCGACAGCGGATCGGTGTGAAGCTGATAAATTTCCGTGTAATCGGACAAGCCGTCTCCGTCGGAGTCGCTCGACTCGCCGCTGGTGCCGAACACCCGCTCCACAAACTCCTCCACGCCGTCTTCATCGGCGTCCTCGTGCGCGGTGACATCATCAAGCGGCTCCTGTGTCCGGTCGATCGCCTCGGCGGTCGTCGCCGAAGGCTCGTCCGGCACGGACGGTATCTGCGGTGCCGTGATTGTCGGCACATCCTCCGACAGCCACACACCGGTCTCTCCCACCGATACCTGACACACCAGCGCCAGCACCATCACCGATGCCAGCATCGCCGCCAGTCGTCTTTTCCACATATCTATCCCTTCCTTTCGGATCGGTTGTATCATCGGTATTCTACTCCGTTATTGTACACGCCGCGCGTTGTTTTGTCAACATTATCCAAACAGAAAAGCGGAAGCTCCCCGTTCGGAACTTCCGCTTTTCGGATTATTCTTCTTCGCTGAACTGGCTGTTGTACAGCTTGGCATACAAGCCGTCCTTCGCCATGAGCGATTCGTGGTTACCGACCTCGAGGATATCGCCGTCCTGCATATACAGGATATTTTCGGAATCCTTGATAGTGGACAGGCGGTGCGCGATAACAAAGGACGTGCGTCCTTTCATCATTTCGCTCATTGCTTCCTGGATCATGACCTCGGTGCGCGTATCGACCGAGGAGGTCGCTTCGTCCAGAATCATGATCGGGGCGTTCGCCAGCATCGCCCGCGCAATCGTCAACAGCTGACGCTGACCCTGCGCGATATTGGAAGCGCCCTCCTGCAACACGAAATCATAGCCGCCGGGCAGGGTGCGGATGAAGGCATCGGCGCGCGCTTTCTTCGCCGCCTCCTCCACCTCTTCATCGGTGGCATCCAGCTTGCCGTAACGGATATTCTCGCGGATCGTGCCGCTGTACAGCCACGTATCCTGCAACACCATGCCGAAGATTTCACGCAGACGCGCCCGCTCCATATCGCGGATATCCACGCCGTCGATGCGGATGGCACCGCCCTTGACATCGTAGAAGCGCATGATGAGGTTGATGAGCGTCGTTTTGCCGGCACCCGTCGGTCCGACGATGGCGGTCTTCTCGCCCGGATGCACCGTGAAATCCAGATCGTGGATCAGCGTACGGTGCGGCAGATAGCCGAAGCGGATGTGGTCAAACGCCACCTCGCCCTTGAGGGCGGCGGGGAACTGCGGTGTCGGCGTGTCGGGAATCTCCTCTTCCTCATCCAGGAACTCAAAGATGCGCGCCGCGGCACTGCCCGTCGACTGGATAATGCCCGAAATCTGCATCACCTGCGTGAGCGGCTGCGAGAACTGACGCAGATACTGCGTGAAGGTCTGGATCATACCGATGGACAGACCGCCCATGATCGCCAGAATCGCGCCGACCAGACACACCATCGCATACCCAAAGTTGGTCATGCCCTGCATCAGCGGCATCAGCGTGCCCGAGAGGAACTGACCCGTACGCGACGCGTCATAGAGTTCTTCGTTGATCGTGTCAAATTCTCCGATCACGTCATCTTCCTTGCCGAACACCGACACGACCACATGACCGCCGTAGTATTCTTCTACATAGCCGTTGATCTCACCCGTCTTTTTCTGCTGGGTGTCAAACGCTTTTTTGGACTTCTTCGCAATCTTCGAGGAGATCCACAGCACCACCGGCACGATCGCCAGTGCCACCACCGTCAGCACACCGCTGACGCTGAACATCACGGAAAAGACAATGACAATGGTGAACACCGCATTGAGCACCTGATAGATGCTCTGTTGCAGAGAGTTGGACACCGTGTCCACGTCGTTTGTCACACGGCTGAGGATGTCACCGTAGGTATGCGTATCGTAATAGTTTAGCGGCAGACGGGACAGCTTGGAGTCGATGCTCTTGCGCAGATCGGAAATGGTGCTTTCCGTCACGCCGACAATGGTCCACGTCGCCACATACGACAAGCCCGCGTTCAGCAGATACGCGCCGCCCATGCAAAGCAGCATGATCAAAAAACGTGCAATATTTGCATCGGTGCGTCCTTGCGTGAAAACATCCGCCAGAGCATTGGTCGCATGACCGAGGAACAAAGGCGCCAGCGAATACGCCGCCGTCGCCAGCAACACCAGAATCACGGCAAAAATCAGGCGGCCGCGATAGGGTTTCATGTAAGCAAACAGGCGTCCGTAAGCGCCTTTCTGAGAGGGAGTCCGTTTCTTTCTCATTGCACTTCCTCCTCTCCCATTTGCGACACCGCAATCTCACGATACACATCGCAGGATTGGATCAGCTCGCGATGGCGACCGATGCCCACAACCTCGCCGTTTTCCACAACGATGATGCGGTCGGCATCGATGATGGTGCTGATGCGTTGCGCCACGATCACGACGGTCGCATTTTCGGTTTCTTCGGCAAGTGCCGCCCGAAGCGCCTTATCCGTCTTGAAGTCCAGCGCCGAGAAGCTGTCGTCGAACACGTAGATTTCGGGCTTTCTCACCACGGCGCGCGCAATGCAAAGACGCTGACGCTGACCGCCCGATACGTTGGTGCCGCCCTGGGCGATGGGCGAATCAAAGCCCTCGTCCTTCTTCATGATGAAGTCATACGACTGGGCAATTTTCACCGCTTCTTCGATGCGTTGTTCATCCGCCGCATCGTCGCCGAATTGCAGGTTGCTGTCGATCGTGCCCGAGAACAACAATGCCTTCTGCGGCACAAAGCCGATCTTATCGCGCAACACCGCCAGATCATACTCGCGCACATCCACGCCGTCGACCAGCACACGGCCTTCCGTCGCATCATACAGACGCGGAATCAGATTGACGATGGTGGATTTGCCCATACCCGTACCGCCGATGATCGCGGTGACCTCGCCGGGACCTGCCTCAAACGACAGGTTGCGGATGGCGGGAACGGAAGCGCCCGCATACGTAAAGGACACATTCTCGAAGGTAAGATAGCCCTTCTTGTCGGGAACCGCCGCGGGGGTTTCGGGATTGCGGATGACAGGTTCGGTCGACAGTACCTCTTCGGCACGCTGTGCCGCCGTTGCTGCACGCGGCAACATGATGAACACCATCGTCAGCATGATCACCGCCATCATGATCTGCATGATGTACTGGATGATCGCCATGACCTCACCGATGGTGTAGTCCACGCCTTTGTTGACGTATTGATTCGCCGCCATCAGCATCACCACCGCCGCCGTCGCGGACAGGATCACCGTCAGCACCGGCATGACGCTGTTGGTGGTGCGTTGCATACGCTGATTGAGACGCTTGTAATCGTCGTTGATCTCACCGAAGCGCTTGGATTCAAAATCGACGGTGCCAAACGCACGGATCACGCGCACACCCGTCAGCTTTTCGCGCATGACGAGGTTGAGGCGGTCGATCTTCAGCTGAATCTTCTGGGACATTGGCACAACCATTTTACCGATGATGATGAGCACCACCGCCATCACGGGCACCGATACCACCAGCACCGCCGCCAGATTGGGGCTCGCGCCGATGGCCAGGATGATGCCGCAGATACACATGATCGGTGCCTGGATCGCAATGCGCAGGCACTGATTCAAAAAGCGCTGAATCTGCATGATGTCGTTGTTGGTACGGGTGATGAGAGACGACGTGGAGAACGCGTCGATCTCCGTCTGGGAAAAGCCCTGCACCTTCGCAAACAGCTTGGAGCGCAGGTTGCGTCCGACGCCCATCGACACCTTCGCCGAATAGTGGCTGGTGACAATGCCGCACAGCAAGCCGATCGCCACCAGCGCCAGCATAATGCCGACGATGGCAATGACCCCGACCGTATTCGATGCGGGAATGGCGCGGTCGATCAGACGCGTGAGCAAGAGAGGCATACCGAGGGTGCACATGGTGGTGCCGATCACCGTCAGCACAATCAGCACCAGTTCACCGATATACCCTTTCAATTCACGGTAAACACATTTCATACGTTTGACTCCTTATTCTTCCGATTACTCGAACACCGACGCCAACAGGCGCACGCCGTAAACCATCAGCATCACGCCGATCAGAATGCCGATCGTCTGCGCCATCGCCAGCACGTGGAAGACGCCGTAAGCGCCGACCGCCACCGTCAGGATGCCCATGATCATGGTAAAGATCCAGCGTTTGCCGCCGGCAGGCTTTCCGACCTTCACCGACACCGCAATGGACGAGATGCCGCTGACAAGCAGCCAGCCGGTGAAGATCCACACCGCGATGATATCGACGGGCAGACTGAGCCCCGGATAGCACAGCATGAGGATCGAGACGACCGCCGATGCCACACCGGCAACCAGCGCCAGAATCGCCCGGCCGACCGTCAGCTTGTCACGGTCGCCCTTTTGTCTGAAGACCTCGAACAACGCGCATACACCCCACAGACACAGCAGAACCGTTACGATCCAGCCGGTCGTCAGGAAGGTGCGCGCAGGTGCCATCATGGCGTAAAATGCGCCGAAAAGGGAGAATACACCGAGGATTGCATTGAATACCTTCATTTTCACACGCTCCTTTTTAAGTAAATCATACCAAGGATACTTTATTATACCATATTATTAGAAGCAAACAATATATTTTTTCAAAAAACAACACCATACGCCAAAAAAGCTTGCGGACATTCCGCAAGCTTTTTTAATGTCCGATTATCGGATCTTCGCCAGTACGTCTCCGAACAGCGCGTAATTCCGTTTCACGCCGTCATCGGTGTCCCATTCGATCATGCGATCCGCCAGATGGTGGATTTTTTCTTCAAACACATGGATCTCCAACATCTGATCCTGCAGTTTTTTCTGTTGTTTGGTCAGCTTGATGCGTTCAAACGTCTCGGCGTGCTCAAGTTCTTCGGTCAGGGTATCCATCTGCGTGCGATAGCGCTCCTGCTGTTCGTGCACATAGTCCGTGCGCATCCTTGCCGGCAGATCGGGCGCATAACGATGCATATACATCAGCGCCTTGAAACCGTTTTTCTTGCCCGCATCAAACAACCAGTACAGGGGACGCTTCTGATACAGCTTAACGTGATCGGCATAAAACCCGCCGATGAGATACTGACGGATCACATCGCGCGCAGGTGTCCCTTTGCCGCCCAGGGCTTCGGCAATGAAACGGAGATTCTCCTCAAGGGTTTCTTCGCCGTAGACCGTCCGCACAAAGGCTATAAACTTGCCCGTCAGATCGTCGTCGAAATAATCGTCGTCGCAGATGGGGATGATGTTATCGGCATCGGGGACCACCGTCGTGTAGGCGGCGGCATCCCACGTGCCGCCTGCGTACACGAGTCCATCCGTGTCGAGCGAATACCGCCCGAACAGGCATCCGATCGCATACGAAATCAGGCTCCGGATATCGCGACGTACATCTGCACGGCGGATAGTGATGTCCCTCTCCTCCACATCGGGTGTCAGCGTATCTTGCAGACCGTAAATCCCAATGAACAGGCGGTTGATCTCTTCCTCGAGCTCCTTGACGCGATCAAAGCGATCGTCGCACACCTCGCGCCACGCGGCAAAGATGTCGGCAAGTCGCCGCTTTCCACCGATCTCACCGATGAGCGGATGACGAACGAAATCCCACGAGGTTTCACACGAATCCCAGTCCGCGCGGGACAGCTCGATCAGTTCTGCCGTCATGGACTCAATCGCCGAGCGGTGCTCCTCCGACACGAGGATCGGGAAGTTGGCGATGTGTCCGACCTCGTAGTTGATGGTCGGCGACAGGATCTTGGCGATCTCCATGGCGACCTTGGAATTGCAAAAGGCCAACAAATACGCCAGCATCGACGGCTCGGCAAATACACTGGTGCCCGCTACATCGAATAGGTGCCCGACCGGTTTAAAGCGGAAGGCGATACTGCCGCTGGAAATTTTCGACCAGGTGATACACGGGCGGAAATAATACGACGGATTGCGAAGCACGGCTTTTTTATCCGCTTTGAGATCTCTGCCGTCCTTGTACCAGTTCACCACATACTCATTGTTGCCGTACCATTTGCGGAATTCGCCGCCCTTGTTATACGGATACCAGCGGCGCTCGTCGATTGCCGACCGCTCGTGGCTGTCGCAATCCAAAAACACCCGTGAACGGTCGCATTCGTGCCACAGTCGCAAATACGTGTTGTTGTCGGCGGTGGCCAGTCCCTGCCGCGGATCGGCGAGGGCAGACAGGCTCGTGCCGTTTTGGAAAATGCGCACATAGGCATCCTTCACCCAGTACGCGATCGGTGAGCCGGGCACCACCGTGAACCGCTCGGCATCGGTTTCGTAGAAATAGCCGCAATCATCCGCCCGTAAAGCATCCAACACCCCGCGGCGCTGAACCTCCATGTCGCCTTTGATATCCTCCAGACGGATATAAAGCCCTTTCTCCTTCGCAGGGGCATTCTTCAGCACAAAGGCGCAGATATCCACCGTCGCTTCCTTGAAGAAGGCGCCCTTCGCCATCTGAATCAGGGACACAATGGATTTCTCGCGCAAGATGTAAGTACGAAGCTCCTCATATGTTTTAATAAACATCCACACATTTGGGGTCATAAAGCCCGCATAGCCGCCTTCCTTGCAGAATGCAAAGTTGCGGACCATAAACACGCTGAACAGATCGCCCTTGTAATCGGCGAAATGCTCCTGAATGTAGGTCTTCATCGCCGGCGAGTATTTGTTCATGTACGGTGGATTGGTGACGACCACTTCATAGGTCTGCGACAATATTTCCGCCTGGCGCACCACCGGCAACAACCGCTCGGCGGCTTCCCGCTGCCATGCCACGTCCATCAGTGTTTGGGCAACGTCGCTTTCGATCTCCTTCAGGCGGGCATACAGCGCATCAAAATCCACCGGAGTGGCTTCGATCATACTGCCGAATTCCTTGGCGTTCGCAAAGGCAATGCGAAGCACACGCCAATCCCGCTCGAGCGCCGCATCCCCGTTGGCCGCATAGGTGATCAGATCCTCGGTGATGCCGTCGGTATCCTGCATCGCCGCCACATGGACGGTCACGCCGCCGTTCAGAATGCGGCGGTTATAGCGGCGGGCTTTCATCGCCACCGCAAAGCATCCGAGCTGTGCCGCGCGGTCATCGATATCCAGTCCGTACAGGTTGTGCTCCAAAATGGAAGCGGCGGCATCCCGATCCGACCAGCCGCACTCCCGATAGATCTCCAGGAGCACATCGAAGGCATAGCTCAGAAAGTGTCCCGATCCGACGCAGGGATCAAGCACCTTCAGGTCTTCGGGCAACACCCGTTCCTCCACAGTAGGGATCGTACCGTGCTTCGGGGTAACCAGATAGGTCAGCTTGCTTGCCAGCGTGCTTTCGGGATGGCGCTCGATCCAGTAGCGGCCGAGCGTGTTGTCCAGAATGTACCGCACCACCCAGTCGGTCGTAAACAGCTGGGTTGCGGCGGGAATATCCTCTTTCGGAATGATCTTGCTGTGAAGAGGATCCACCACTTCCTCGTGTTTTTCAGAAATGTAAAACTGGTAGAGCCAGCCGATGATCTCCACGCCGTCGGCGAAATCCTCCTCGGGAATATCCCGGATCAGCCGTCCGAGCACGCTGTCCTCGTTGAGAATGTGATTGGGGAACAACAGCTCGGTATACGCGCCCATGTGCTCAAACATCTGCGGCAGGCATTCGCTCAAAGCATTGCACTGCGTCAGAAGCAGATACCGATACAGTTCTTCTGTCCGGTTGTCATCCAGGAGCGCGATCACCTTGCTCTTATCCAGTCCGTCGATCTCCGCATACAGCGCATCGCGCAGAAGCGCCGGGCGAAACGCCCGCGTTTCATCGGTGAATACGCGCACATGCGACGGCAGATAGTTGTTGACCTCCATAAAACGCAGGGCAATGAAGCGGTTGAACCAGGTGTACGCCACCTCTTCCATCACCCGCTCGAACCCTTTTTGTCCGATCTGTCGGATCAGTTCTGCGCGCTGACGCTTCTCCTCACTTGTCAGCACGCGCCCGTTTACCACCGCCACCGACGCGTCGGGCGCGGTGTCGGCGGTGATGCCGTATTCAAAAGCTCGCTGGGTAACGCGTTCAATCATTTCCCGCCGCGCCCAGACGGCATAATTTCTGATGGCGGTTTTATTCATAATCCGACCCCTCAATATCGTAGTATCGTATCCTTGCTTCTTCGCAACAAATCTCACGGCATCGACGCCGGAAACACGTTGAACGCCGCCAGCACAGCCGTCTCCTGTTTTTGCAACAGCACCTGTTCGAGTTCCGGCACCGCCGTCACAGGCAGAAGCTCTTCGCTTCTGACCGACGCCAGATAGCCGCATTCCGCCAGGATTTTGACCAGCACCTGGCGGATTTTGGCGATGGTCGCATCGCTCCACGATGCCACCGTATCGTTTTGTTCCCGCAGACAAAACAGAAACGCGTCCACGTCCCGTTTGGAAAAATCAAACGCCTGCGTGCGGTATTTTTCGCCGATCACCGCCGTCATGAACTCCCATACCAGCCGATGCTGTTTCATCATGGCGTACAGATTGACCTGCTTGGCAACCTCCGCTGATGCAAAGGCAAGCACCTCGGTCAGCTCGGGGCTGTCCATCGCTTCGAGCCGCTTCATACAGCTGTTGGCAATCGAGGTGATCATACGGTCGGTCGGGAACTGAAACAGATTGCCGTCATGCACCGCCGCGAGGATCTGCTGACGATCCATCCCCTGACAGGTCAGCGCCGCTACGGTGCGCATTTCATAAAACAAAAATTGCTCCCGCGTTAAACCGCCGTTATATTCCTTCGCCGTGATGCTCATAGCACACCTCACTCCACCGTGGCAAACCGACGGTCTGCCGTCTTTATACATACTGTCAGTATACCAAAAAGCCGTTGGGATTTCAACTCATTCCCGAAGAAAACTCCCGTTCCTTTCCATCGGCGCATCCCCACGAAAAAACCGATGGAGCGACCGCTTGCAGTCGCTCCATCGGTTTTATACATGATTGATCGGAATCACAAGTTCAACGACATCCTCACACATCCACGCCCAGCGCTTTCAGAAGAATAAAGCGCACATCCGTGGTGGTCAGCTGACCGTCCTTGTTATAATCGCCCGCCTCGCGTTGGAGAGCGTTCAGCGGATTATCAAAGCATCCGAGCGCTTCAATGAGCACCATGCGGGCGTCGTAGGTGGTGACCTTTCCGTCAAAGTTCAGATCGCCGAATTCCACGGGATCCTCCTCATATCCGTCGTCCAGCGGTGCCGAGCCGAAATACAGATAGCTGTAGGTCGCTTCGGAGCCCGCCGTTGCATAGAACGTCACGTTGTTGATGCGCCATTCCGTGTGGGACGCATCCTTCAGCAAGTTCCGCATATCGATGCACCCGGTGAGACTGCCCGCCACATATTGGCTGTTATCGGTATACGCATCCCATACGGCGGCACCGTTGTTCATGGTGGCACCGCCGAGGTTGGCATCGACAAACGTCAGGAACGGTGCATAGGTATTGTCGTTCTGGAAACTGAAGGTGCTGCGCGAGTTGTCCGCTTGCACGATCGAGTAATACAGGTACGGCGTCTTTGCCAGATCCACCGTCAGGTGCATCTCCTGCATACCGATCGACGTGTTGGTATTAAAGGTCGGGTGATCCAGACCGCACGCCGCCAGAACATCCACCTTGCAGGCGACAGTGGGACCGTGCTTGGCGGCATGGGCATACGACGGGTTGCTCGGGGTCGCGCCCGCACCGTAATCGGTCAGAGAGTTATCAAACACATAGCTGTCGAGATCATCGATCATCAGGCGCTTTATAATCACCGCATTCGCGCCGATATCGCCGACCGACCAGATGCGCGCCCCGCCGATCACAACCGTCGGACGATCGTTGCCGAAGATCTTCGTCAGCGGGATCTTGACATTGTACTCGCCGGACTTGATATCCTCACCGTCCAGATTCGTAGTGATATATTTCGAGACCGACATCCATTCGCCGTCAACCAGAAGGATGATGTTGGTTTTCCCCTCCACCTTCATGTTGACTTCCAGCTGATGATCCGCCACCGATACGCGGCGTTCTTTGAACAGGCTGTCCGCCGACGACCACGTACCGTCCGTATTTTCGATCACCGTGTTACCGCTGTCGTTGCGATACACATTGACTTTGCCCTTATGCCATGCCGCGATATCCTCGGCAAGCAGACCGCCGTAAGGCTCACAGGGCGACGCAATCTCCAGACCGTCCAGCCCCATGTTCAGCCGATGCAGCGCCAGATTGATCTGGTGCTGCGACAAACCGGCCGTACTCATAGCCGTATCGGCAACCGACAGTGCGCTTTGCAGTGCCGACCAGGAGGCGGCGGTATAGTTCGATTGCGTCAGACCTTTGGCGTAAGCGATGGTGTCTTCGAGTTCATAATAGTTCGAGGGTGTTTTTGTACCCGTCAGGATTTCGAGATGGTTGAAATAGCACCAACCGTCACCGTCGCCGACAGTAACAAGCGACGTATCCAGTACCGTAAAGGTAGCCGTAGGATCCAGACCGTACATTTCAAACACTTCGGAAATATCGTAGATGTCCTGATAGGTGCCGTAGGATCCGTCTGCCTGTTCGCTGTGGAAGGCGTTGAGAATACCCGCATTCAGGCGAACGCGCGTGGTGGCATGCCCCTCCTGTTCCACGTTGAGTGCGATCGTCCAGGCGTGCTCCATAACCGCGTCCATCTTCAGGTATACGCCGCCGTAAGGCTTGACGGTAAAGGATGTCTGATTGACAATGCTGGGCCACGTGTGCGGCGAAACGCTCGAGCGGCGAATACGAATACCGGTAGAGGTCGTTTCGAACTGCACATAGGAGTTGGCAGAATCCGAGGCTTCCAGCGTACCGCTGCATTTCCAGCTGGTCGCTTTCATGGTGTAGTTTTTGATGGATACCAGACCGGATGCGCTCACTTCCGTGGTCTTCACAGGAGTCAGACCGCCCAGGGCATCCGCGAGCACCTTGTAGGTGCGTGCGACCGCCGAAGCGTCGTGACGGTCGACACATCCCGCCGCCATCTTCGCCGAGAGAAGAGCGTTGACCGATTCGGTGGTCATACCGTCGGTGGACGCGGCGTTGGCTTTGGTAATCAGTGCATCGAGCGCCGCCGTATCCGCTGTTTGACCGCCGATCGCCGCCGAACCGAAGAACAGATAATTGATCATCACGGGCACGTTATTTTGATTGTAGAAATTGACTTGTTCCACCGCCCAGATATGTTCATCCGGTTTGAGCAGGAATTCACGCATATCAATGCAACCGGTCATACTGCCGGTGAAGAATTGATTACCGCCGGCCGAATTCCAGTTGGCATCGCCGCTGCTGATCGTCGTGCCGCCGTTGCGCGCATCCAGGAAGGTGATCCACGGCGAGCGCATGGTATCGTTGATCAGCGCCAGCGTAAAAGCAGAGCCGGGATCTTGCGCAAACGAATAGTACAGATACGGAGTTTTGGCAAGATCGACTTTATAATGCAGGGCGTTATCACCGTAGTTGACGCTGCCCCAATTGATCGCATTTTCATTCAGATTCACCGCATGAAGCAGGTTGGCTTTATGCTCCACAAAGGGGGCTTCTGCCGCCGCATGAGGCATCGCGGATGTCGCAGGCGTTGCCGCCGCACCGTAATCCGAACCGATCAGGGTTTCGGGCTCGGAACCGAAGAACAGATACGACACCACCACATCCTTGCCGAGGGTGCTGTACAGATTCAGCTGTTCCACTGTCCAGGTGGTCGCGCCCGCCACCGACACCATGGTGCGCATATCGATACAGCCCGTCACACTGCCTGTGAAATATTGTGCGTCGCCTGCCGTGTCCCAGGTATCCGCGCCGTAAGCAAGCGTCGTGCCGCCCTTGCGCACATCAAGGAAGGTGATCCACGGTGCCGTCGACGCATCGTTGATCAACGCGAACGTAAATTTAGAATTGCTCGGTTGTGCAAACGAATAATACAGATACGGTGTCTTGTTGAGATCCACCTTCAGATTCAGCGAATAATTGCCCACGTGAGCAGGAGTATTACAAACCGGATGCGTACCCAGTCCGCTCGCCTGCAACAGGTCTTCCTTGAATTTCACAGCAGGTGCCGTTTTGGCGGCATGCGCGAAATACGGCGAGGTCGGGGTGGCCGCCGTACCGTAGGTGGTTACAGGCCACGCGGTGGTATCCGTCACGGTCGGAGCCGTAGGCACCGACACGTAAGTAACCTTCGAATAGGTGGTAACACCGTTCGCGGTTGTCGCCGTGAGGCGATCCACGTTCGTCGCCGATGTAGTGCTTCCGAGCACCGCCGCGCTGAACACAGCCGTCGCCATCGAACGGTCGGGCGTGTCCAGGTCGAGATCAAGCGACAGGTTTTCTACGTGACCGTACGGGTTGTAGCGTCCCGTGACCGGCGAATACGTAACGCTCGAAAGCGTATCCCCTTCCACGGTCAGCAGGCGGATGTAACCGTCGCCGCAACAACCGGGAACGGTGCCGATCCAGTGCTCGTTGGCGTAGAAGGACGGATCCTCCGCTTCGACAAATTGATAGTCCGCAAGCACTTCATACACCACGCGTCCGTCCGAGGCGATCGTCTCGCGGCAAACCGAACCGTCGTCATGACCGCAGAAGACCAGCTTGACGTTGGGATTGGGATCGACAATCGTGTTGAAAATCAACTGACCGCGATTGGCGTATTCCGCGCTGTTGGCATCCAGGTATTCGTGAGTGGCGATAATGGCTGTACGGTGAGAATAGGTTTTAAGCACGTCATTCGCCCAGGCAATCGTTTCATCGGTCGCTTCCAAGCCGTAACCGAGGAACATCACAATGAAGTCCACGTTGCCGATGGTGATCAGGTCGTAGTGGGAGGTGTTATTGTTCAGACTGCCGCCGTACCAACGCTCATTCTCATAGCGGGAAGCAGGGAACGTCTGTGCAAACAACGAATAGTCCACGCCGGGATCACCGGCGGAATAGTCAAGACCGTTGAAGGTGTTGACGTCGTGATTGCCCGAGACCAGTCCGTTGGGCATACCGACCGCTTCCACATACGACATAGCACGGTCCGCCACACCCCATTGATACGCCGCCTGTCGCGCAGACGGTCTGTCGTCCACGAGGTCACCCGTGGTGAAAACATAACCGGCGTTGCCTTGTGTATATTGCTCAGCCGCATATCGGTAAATCGTGTAATAATACTCATGAAGATCCGCAAACTTGGTATAGTGCTGGGGGTCGGTCGACCAAATCATACGGTTGGATCCGTTGGTGACGTAATCCAGCATCGCCGCCACATGCACGACACCTTTGTCATTGTAGGTGGCGATATCCACGTTGCCCGACACCTCGCCTTTACCGAGGAACGTGCCGACCACATCCCAGGACGCCGTCTTCGCGTTGTAGACCTTCACCGCAATGCGCTCGCCGTCTTTGGTGGCACCGCTGTAGTGAATGGTCACCTGACCGCTCGTGCGCCCTTCCAGATCGACATCAAACATCTGATACGGAATACCCGTTGCCGACGACAACTCGGTATACGTATCGGTGTAGGTCAGATCGTGAAGGTCGGCGGCATCATAGGTCTTTACCGCCGACAGATCCACATTGCCGTCCGTCGTCGAGGCATAGCCTGCCGAAAACGGCAACGCATCCACCGCATAGGTCACGCTGTCAGCAGCGGTGACAAAGCACAGCACCCCGCTGAACGACAGCAACATGACACTCAGTGTCAATACGAAAGTCAATACCCGTTTCATAATATCCTCCCTATCCTGTATGTTTTTAAAAAAACATCCCACTTTATTATACAAACATACAGACATTTGTGCAAGTGATATCCTCTTGAAAAGCGGACAATTTTTGCAAATACGTCTTCGGACGTGCTGTACGACGCAGCATCAATGGCCGTCCGTCCCGGCTAAAACCGCGCCGTACATTCCCACAAGCGCGGCGCTGATGAGCACACCGCCGATAATATCGGAGCACCAGTGCACACCCGACATCAGCCGCCCGATCACCATGAACACCGTGAATGCCGCCGTAAGAATCATCACCGTCCGCCGCCACCACCGACAGCGGATGCGGCAACGCAGTTGATGCATTGCCGTCGGCATCACGCACAGCACCAGTACCGTCGTGGAGGACGGATACGACGCTTCCGCCACGCCGTTGATGAGCACGGGACGCACATTGATCACCACGGTTTCAAACAGCAAATATACCGCCATCGTCACGATATACAACCCGCCGAGCACATAAAGGCTGACATCGACGTTGCCGATATGCCGCCGACGGATCCACTGTACCAGTCCGAGCACTCCGAATCCGACGGCAACCGCAAGCGGTATCAGCCCGAGCCAATCGGTGATCGTATACAGCGTCAGATTCACGCCTGTCAACCGATGCACCAATCCGTTCATCGTCGCCAGCCCCACCGTGGCGCCGTTCGGTCCGATCGCCTGCACGTCGATAAGGCACACGGCGACAGTCCACAGAATAAACGCCGTCAGCATACAGACGGACAACCACGCCCTCGTTTTTGTTTTGTTTGTCATGTTGTTTCTCCTTCCTGTTTGTGTTGTCGGCTTTCGCCTGATTCCACTGTACAGGAAGGCGGTCTGTCCCGCAAGAAACGAGCGGTCACATATGTGACACGATGCGTGTCATGGCTTTTTAAACAGCAATAACACCTTTATAATCAGGAACATGAACAGCAGTGTGGCGGCATACGGTTGTGAACCGATGATAAACAAGAGCGTGCCGAGCGCATTGCCGACAACGGCGACAGTGCTCTTATGCCGCTCCCACCACGGGCAATGGCAGCTTTGCAGTGTCAGCGTCAGTACACCCCAAATAACCAGAAACACCACGGCCGTGAGATAGACGCCCTTGAGCCAGAGGGATACGCCGCTCAAAGCCAGCAAGGATACCGCCTGTACAGCGCCGTCTGCATGTTGTCCGAAAATCGGCAAAAACAAGCACGCCGCGGTGCTCACATCCAGCAGTCCGAACACCAGGTCACGGATGTGACCGCGTTGTTGTCTGGCATCCTCCTGTGCGACGCAAAGAAGCTCCTCTCCCGACAACAGCCGATCCACCGTCACATCGAAAAAAGCGGCGATGGCTTTGAGTGAATCGATGCTCGGGTATCCTCTGCCCGATTCCCATTTCGATACCGCCGTGCGCGATACAAACAGCGCGGCGGCGAGTTCCTCCTGCGTCAAGCCTTTTTGCTTGCGGAGGGTCTGTAACGTTTCATGAAACTCCATAATGCACTCTCTTTTACAACATAACTTATCCGTCAAAACGCCCACTGCGCATCATCACGCAGTGGGCGTTGCCGTTATTGTCCATTAACACAGTAATAAGGAATAGACGGTTTCACCGCCGTTGACAAAAATCTCCAGAATGTACTCATCCCGCAGAATCTGCAACTCTCGCACCTCACCGACATGCACGAGCGGATCACGCTGATCCCGCGCCACGGTAAAGCCGTCGGCGGTCATGGTAACGATCGGATCGGTGTCCGTCAGCAGGTGTGCGACCTCCTTGGCAGGACGCCCGCAGATGCATCCGTCCTGCACCGTGATTTCACGCGGAACGGACAGACATCCGACGTCCGTTCCCGGCACAAATCCCGCAAATTTCCAGCCGGGAATCCATGTGATCAACAGCGGGGTGCCGTCCGCGCCGCTGAACACCTGTCCCGCATATTGATCGGGTCCTTTGTCAAAGCGGTCGGACAGTTCGCAGCGGAATTGTCCATCCTCCAGCGTGCCGATCATGATCTGGAAAAAGTGCGTTTCATCCAGATTGCACACCGATGTGGCAAGCAGGCACTTGCCGTCTTTGAGTGGCACGAACGACGGGCATTCCGCATATTTGGCGTTGCCCCACTCGCCGAGCACCGACAAAAACGTCCACGACAGCAGATCCTCACTGCGGTACAGCAGTAACCGCGCCGTTTGGGTTTCGGGATGTCCCGACGCCACCACGCAATAATACATACCGTCCATGCAACAAACAGCGGGATCGCGGAAATCCGGTCCGCCTTCGGGCGGATAGGTGGCGATCACGGGATTGCCGTCATATTTTTCAAAATGCACACCGTCTTCGGACACTGCCACGGCAATGGTCGATTCGGCGGCGATCGCCGCATAGAACAGGTAGAGCTTATCGTCCTTCACGATCGCCGTTCCCGACCAGCATCCGCCGCCGTCATAAGGAAAACTCGGCGTCAGCGCCACAGGCAGTTCTTCCCAGTCCAGAAAGTCCTTGGTGCGGGCGTGTCCCCAGCACATAGGCTCCTGCCACGGAACCTCGTGATGCGGGGCATGCTGATAAAACGCATGGTAGTGGCCCTTGAAATATACCAGCCCGTTCGGGTCGTTCATCCATCCTTTTTTCGGTTGATAGTGATACCGAAGCGGTGTTGTATAATCCATATGGTTTATCTCCCTTATTGTGTACGGTCAAGACCTTCCTTGAAGGCTTCTCTGGACGCTTCGTCGCGACCGAGCGCAATCTCATGGACCACGTTGCCCATAGCGTCCTTGTCGTTGCCGTTGAACCAGACCGCGGCTTTGATGTTGGGGAAGCGATCTTCCTCAAAGCAGTCAAACATCTCGGTGATCCAATCCGGCTTGCGGTTGGCGTTATCGGGATTTTCCGACGAATCGGAGCAACCAAACTCGGCAATGATCCAGCCCCAATCGCCGAAATACGGCGTGTAGTAATCGTTGAGAGCCTGATACATATCACCGAAGCTCGTCCACTGGTTGTCGTCGCCGAAGTTATACCCCGTCAGTCCCAGCATATGCACATACTTGGCACCGGGGAAATACATCCGCAGATCATTCCAGTGGAACAGGGGACCCGTCGAATGACCCTGCGGGTTCCAAATCCAGATGAGATATTCGTTCGCGCCTTCCTCTTCCAGGATGTCATACATCCGCTTCCAGGTGGCGGTGAAGATCTCGGTGTCGTTCATGGCGTTGGTCGCCGACCAGGTCGTCCAGTCGGAGTTCATCTCGTTGTTCAGACGGAACAGCATCGGCTCGCCCAGTTCCACAACGCTCTTGGCAAATTTACGCAGATACTCGTCGCACTCGCCGCGGTAGACGTCGAGCACCGATGCGAGACCGCCCATCGTGTTACTGTTGCCGTAGTCGTAAGCAAAGTGATAGGTAAACTGCACGATGCGATCGTCGTCATAGATCGTCTTTGCCGATTTGACATCAAAATCAAAGCTCATCTGATCGGAATAGCTGGTGACGATTTCAAACTTGTGATCCAGCTGTTTCTCCAGCAGATAGTAGTTCAGCTCGCGCTGCTTTTGCTCGATATTGCCGTTGACGAGACCCCAGATCACGTGATCGGTGTTCATGATACGGTCGTAAAGCGCCACCGTATCCTCGTTCCAGTTCTCGTGACCGCCTTCGGGATAGGCAAGCGTATCGATCGGCGCACCCTTGTCGTAGATGCTCTGATAGGAATTGTACACGTCCGCAAAGTCGCGGTCATCCACGCACTTGAACATCATATACGTCATCTTCAGCTCGTTATAGAACACCACATACGTATAATAGCACTTGGTGCCTTCGGGGCAATCCTTGAGGTGCAATTTCAGAATATACGCGGAGAACTCCTCGTTGAAGGCCACGGTCTCCTCGGAGAGTCTTTCCACGCGGTTCTTCTCGAGATAGTCGTCGGTGTTGATGAAACGGAACAACGCTTCCATCGCTTCGTCTGCACCGCCGTAAACACCGAGTGCATCGGTTTCATCCGATACGATCAGCGTCACATCGTCATTGCGATATTCCGCACGCGCCGACGAAACGGAGAAATCCGGAGCCCAGTCCGCGGGCATATCCAGAATATATCCGTCGGTATAGTTGACCACACGCTTGGTGTCGCCCGAATAGTAGAGCTTCTTGTTATCTTTCACCTGCACGTACACGTCGCTCGTCGTACGCACACCGTTTTCATAGAACTCCATCTTGTCGATGTCGCCGAAGCCTTTGGTTTCGGTCGCTTTGATAAGATTTTCGCGCACCGCCGTCAGCTCCTGCTCGGAGCCCTCTTCCAGCACCGTGCGCACGTTGCCGTTTTCCAGTTCGCCGTTCGCCGCGCCCTTGTCGCCCTGGTCACAGCCGACACACACGCCGACGATCATCGTCAGTACCAACAGCAAGCTCATCGTCCGCAAAAGAAACGCTTTCATTGGTTATTCCTCCCATGTCTTGTATTTCGTATTTTTCTGCGCGGTCATCCGTAACCGCCTATTCAAAAAAAGTATAGCACGAAAGTGTTCGCTTGACAAGAAAAAAATTCCACATCCGTATGTCATCATGAACAATATTCACACATGCGAAAAAGCGGCGCATTCTCCGCTCAAGAGAATGCGCCGCCCGCTTCATACACAGTATCAGTTGCCCGAAGCCTTTCTGAATACCGCAAAGGCATCCTGCATGTCGATCACGTTGTCTACATATACATCGCCGTATTCGAGGAGCGCGTCCGATGCCTGTCCGGACGCCGCCGCCGTATAGATCTGGAATGCATCCATCATATCTATCACGCCGTCGGCGGTCACATCACCGACAAATTTCAAAACCATCGTAAAGCTTCCGATGCCGTCTTCGGCGTACAGATGTGGCTTCAGATAATAGGTTTCACCGGCAATAAACTCCTGTTCCAAGAGGAACTGACTCTCGTCGCCGCCGTCATCATCGGAATATTCCAATTCCCAGTTGCTGTTGTACACGAACAGCCTGGTGTCGAGGCTGTCGGCATTCATAACGGAATACATGGTATAATTCTGTGTCTCGGTGGGTTTAAACACAAAATAAGCGCCGTTGCCGGGATTGGTGATATCCACTTCCATCTCGGTGTTATATTGCACTGCGGGAATCGTCGACATATCCGCCTTCGTCATCATGAAAGACACACTGCTCTCTTCACTTTCGCAATCGACCCACACACTGTAATAATAGGTCTCGCCCGCTTCCAATTCATAGGTCAGAGAGAATGCATCACTGTTAGGCACACTGCCGCGCAGTTTTTCATTTGCATCGCCAACCTCAACATACACCTGCGGATCTTCCCCGGTTACCCCTGTCGAAGCAATGGTATAAAGACCCGCTTCGGTCGGCGTAAAGGAATACTTCTGATTGCCGCCGTAATCTTCTGCCACGCCGTTGACCGTATATACCGTATCCAGCTCCATCGCACTCAAACCGATGACGGTGACGGTGATGGAATCGGTCAGTCCGAGATCGGTCGTGACCGTGACGGTCGCTTCGCCGGCACCGACCGCATTGATTGTTTTTCCAATGACCTTAACGACCGTATCATCCGACGAGGTCACAGCATAGTCCTCGGTAAAGCTGCCTTCGGGATAGTATGTCACGTAAACATCCATGACAGAGCTTTCCTCCAACACCCGATCACCGCCATCAATGCTGACCGAGTCGGCCGTGTCCATCTCTTCCAGGATCGCCTTCACAGAACCGATTGCTTGGGAATCATACAATTCCACGGTGATGTAATAGGTTACACCCGCTTGCATCGCCACTTCGACGCTAACGTTAACGTCTTCACCGCCGTCATCGTTGTAGGCGATTTCGTTATACATAACATCGCGCACCCACACCCGCGGATCAACCGCTTCGGTCGTGTTGTCCGCGGTTACGATGTCATAGGAGTAAAAGCGGTAATACCCCGTGGCCGTCGGCGTGAAGGTATAGGTCCGCTCGGTCTCGACGCGCGTCTCCTTCGCTTCGGTATATTCCACCTTGATTTCCGTGTCGAGCAACAATTCACCCTCGACCGACTTAATTTGAAGATAACACGAATCCGTCAAACCGTTGACCGTCTCGGCTTTAATGGCCACCTCACCGGCAGATACGGCTGTCACGACGCCGTTCTCCACCGTCGCGACCGACTCATCCGACGACGTCCAGGTCAGATCGTCTATTGCACCCTCCGGATACACATACGCTCCCATCACATACTCCGCACCGACAAACGTCGTCAGACTATACTCGTCAAACCACATATCGGTAGGTAACGGCTTTGTGACCGTAAGTTTGTAGCTTCCTTCGTTATTGTAATTAAACTCATAAGCTTTCAGATAATAGGTCTCACCCGCGGTAAGCTCCGCCGTAATACAGAAGTTGGAACCCTCATTATCATCACCGGAGGCGATGATCTCCATCGCCGCGTTATAAAGATCGGCAACGGGATCCACACCGTCTTCGTCATACGACTTGAACGCATAAGAATTGGAGGCGGACGGCGTAAAGGAATACCATTTCTCCTCTCCCGCCGACAGCGTCACCGTCACTTCCTCATCGAGCGTCAGCGCCACAGCCTCGGTCTCCGCCGAAACAGACAAAACCGTCATCGGCATAAGCCCGATCAACAGCAACAGCGAAAGTAACACGCCGATGATTCTTCTGGTTGTTTTCATGCACATCATCCTTTCGTTCTAAAGCACAAACAGCCGCCTCGGACTACGTCGCCGAAGCCGTGCTTACACAGATGTTCCGAACGCGGCGATGCCGCATCCGAAAGCCCGCGTTTATTATACACTATATTTTCTATTTTTTCAATAGAAATCCTTCGACAATCGTAGATTATCAAAAACACAACCGACCGATCCCGTACCGTTTGCCATCCGATGTCGATAGACATATTCCAACACACAAAACCCGCCGACGCGGTTGGCGTCGGCGGGTTTTTCGTTGTGTTATGCGTTGAGTGTCTTGAAACGTCGCCTCTTATTTCGCACCGTTGACAGCCAGATAGTTCTTGATGCGGGTGACATTTTCTTCGTTAGCGGGATCCTCTTCGAGATACTCGATGATATCGTAGACATCCACGACCGAGTATACGGGGAAACCGAACTGCTCCTCGATCTCCTGCATCGCACCCTTTTCCGACTGACCCTTTTCTTTACGGTCAACCATGATGAAGGTCGCGATCACCTTTGTACCTTCGAGGTGTCCGAGGATCTCCATCGACTCACGGATCGCCGTGCCCGCCGTGATGACGTCCTCAATGATGACGATTTCCTCACCCGCTTCGGGAACGTAGCCGACAAACGTGCCGCCTTCGCCGTGGTCCTTGACTTCCTTGCGATTGAAGAAGAACGGCACGTCAAGCCCGTTCTTGGACAGCGCGACCGCCGCGGAGATGGACAGCGAAATGCCCTTGTAAGCAGGGCCGTACAGCACCGCGCTCTTCTTGCCCAGCTTGTCAAAATACGCCTTGGCATAAAACTCGCCCATCTTGGTGATCTGGTCACCGGTCTTGATCATACCGGCGTTGACAAAATACGGGATCTTGCGACCCGACTTGGCGGTGAAATCGCCGAACTTCAGCACACCGGCACCTTGCAAGAATTCAATAAACTCTCTTTTGTAAGCTTCCATGATGATACCTCTCCTTTACGCGTCGATCGTCGAAATGGTCAGGGTGGTCTCCTCGAGTACGTCGAGAAGCGCTTTCACCGTATCGAGCGACGTGAACATCGTCACGTTGTACTCCGTGGCAACCTGGCGCAGTTTCGCGCCGTCGGTATCGCTGTTGGAGCTGGGATTCTTGGTGTTGATAAGATAGGCGATATGACCCTGGCGCAGGGCATCGGGAATCTCATCACTGCCTTCGCTGATCTTACTGCGCACATGCGTGCGGATACCGTTCTCCTTCAGGAACGCCGCCGTGCCTTCGGTCGCTTCGATGTTAAAGCCGAGCTGATAGAAGCGGCGGATAAGCGGCAGGGATTCTTCCTTGTCCTTATCGGCGATCGTGCAGAAGACAGTGCCGTAGTTCTGCAGGTGCATACCCGACGCCTGCAACGCCTTATACACGGCACGGGTCATGGTGCGGTCGTAACCGATCGCTTCACCCGTCGATTTCATCTCGGGAGACAGATACGCGTCGAGACCGCGGATCTTGTTGAAGGAGAAGACAGGCGCCTTGACATACCAGCGCTCTTTTTCGTCGGGGTAAATGTCGAAGAAGCCTTGCTCCTTGAGGCTCTTGCCGAGGATCACCTCCGTGGCGATATCCGCCAGCGAATAGCCGGTCGCCTTCGACAGGAACGGCACAGTACGCGACGAACGCGGATTCACCTCGATGATATACACATTGTCGTGGTCGTCCACAATGAACTGAATGTTGAACAGACCGACAATGCCGATGCCCAGACCGAGCTTCTTGGCATACTGCAGGATGATGCCCTTGACCTTGTTCGAGATGGAGAAGGGCGGATACACGGAAATGGAGTCGCCCGAGTGCACGCCCGTGCGCTCGATGAGTTCCATGATGCCGGGGACAAACACATCGCGACCGTCGCAAATGGCATCGATTTCGACCTCGCGACCCTGGATGTATTTATCGACCAGAACGGGTTTGTCTTCGTCGATTTCCACGGCGGTCTTCAGATAGTGGCGCAGTTGCTCCTCGTTGGCAACGATCTGCATCGCGCGACCGCCGAGCACGAAGGACGGACGAACCAGCACGGGATAGCCGATATCCGCGGCGGCGGCGATGCCGTCATCCATGTTGGTAACAGCTTTGCCCTTGGCGCGCGGAATATCCAGCTCGTTGAGCAGGTTCTCAAACGCGTTGCGGTCCTCAGCGCGGTCAATGGCATCGCAATCGGTGCCGATGATCTTCACGCCGCGATCATGCAACGGCTGCGCCAGGTTGATCGCCGTCTGACCGCCCAGCGACGCGATAACGCCCTCGGGCTTGTCAAACTCCACAATGTTCATTACATCTTCGGGAGTCAACGGCTCGAAGTAGAGCTTGTCGGCGGTCGTGTAGTCGGTCGACACGGTTTCGGGGTTGTTGTTGATGATGATCGCCTCGTAACCGGCGTTCTTGATGGTCATCACCGCATGGACGGTGGAGTAGTCGAATTCGACACCCTGACCGATACGGATCGGACCGGCGCCCAGCACGATGATTTTTTTCTTATCGGTCAGACGCGAGGTATTCTCGCCGGTGTAGGAGGAGTAGAAATACGGAATGTACGCTCCGGTATGGCAGGTGTCCACCATTTTGAACACGGGGAACAGATTCTGCTCCTTGCGCATATTGTACACGTCAATTTCCGCACAGTTCCACAGGCGGGCAATGTATTTATCCGAGAAGCCCATCTTCTTCGCGTCGGTCAGAATCTGCGCATCTTTGCGACCGCGAAGCGCCTCTTCCATATCGATGATATTCTTGATAGTCTCAAGGAAATACGGCGTGATCATCGTGATCTCGTGAATCTTCTCAAGCGAGACGCCGTGATAAATCAGCTCCGCAATCGCGAAGATGTTATCCGAACGGAACTCGGTGATATACTCGAGCAGTTCCTCCACGCTCATGTTATCAAACTTGGACAGATACATATGGTTGGCGCCGATTTCCAGCGAGCGGATGCCCTTGAGCAGTGCCTCCTCCAGGTTGGAACCGATGCCCATAACCTCGCCCGTTGCCTTCATCTGCGTGCCCAGTTTGTTGGTCGCGGAAACGAATTTGTCGAACGGGAAACGCGGGAGCTTCGCAATGACGTAGTCGAGTTTCGGCTCAAATGCGGCGTTCGTATTGGCGATTTTGATGTCCTCGAGCGCCATGCCCACGGCAATCTTCGCCGTCACGCGGGCAATCGGGTAGCCGGATGCCTTCGACGCGAGCGCCGACGAACGGGACACGCGGGGGTTGACCTCGATGAGGAAGTATTCCGAAGAATGGGGGTTGAGCGCAAACTGCACATTGCAGCCGCCTTCGATCTGCAGTTCCTTGATGAGCTTGATCGCCGAATCGTTGAGCATCTTCTCATCTTCGGGGCTGAGAGTCATGATCGGCGCCACAACACAGGAGTCGCCGGTGTGCACACCGACAGGATCGATATTTTCCATGCCGCAGATGGTGATCGCGTGGTCATTGGTGTCGCGCATGACCTCAAATTCGATCTCCTTGTAGCCTTTGACGGACTTTTCAATGAGCACCTGATGCACGGGCGACAGATTGAACGCGTTGACACCGATCTCCATCAGCTCCGCGTCGTTGTAGGCAAAGCCGCCGCCGGTACCGCCCAGCGTAAACGCGGGACGCAGCACCACAGGATAGCCGATGCGGTTGGCGGCTTCCTTCGCTTCGTCCAGCGAATAGGTGATCTCCGAGGGAATGACCGGCTCGCCGATCGATTCGCACAGCTCTTTAAACATTTCGCGGTCTTCCGCACGCTCGATCGAAGCGCTCGAGGTACCCAGCAGTTCCACACAGCACTCCTTGAGAACGCCTTTCTTCTCCAGCTGCATGGCGAGGTTCAGACCGGTCTGACCGCCGATGCCGGGGATGATGGCATCCGGACGTTCGTGGCGAATGATCTTTGCCACATACTCCAAGGTCAGCGGTTCCATATAGACCTTGTCGGCGATGATCGTGTCGGTCATAATGGTGGCGGGGTTGGAGTTGCACAGCACAACCTCGTACCCTTCCTCCTTCAGCGCCAGACACGCCTGCGTACCGGCGTAGTCGAATTCGGCTGCCTGACCGATAACGATGGGGCCGGAGCCGATGATTAAAATCTTTTTGATGTCTGTTCTCTTTGCCATATAGAAATGCCCCCTATGATTTCTTACAATCAGCCGATGTGCAACGCGTCGTTTCCGACGGGCACACCGCGAGATACTTTTCGTTTCATTATAGCACAGCACCCCTGCGCTCGTCAATCATATTTCTTGTCGTTCGCGAAAGAAATTCTTCCGCGTTTTTGACGCATTTACCCCTGCGGGACGTTCAAAAAAACCGCCTTGCTCAAAAAGCAAGGCGGCACGTATGCATCAGACGCCGATGAGCCACATCACGCCCGCCGCCAGAGCGGCGATCAGCGGATTGAGGAAAATGGTGCTCATCCATTTGACAATCATCGTTTTTACAGGGATATACGGTTTCAGATCCTCCGTGCCGGGAATGGTCCACGCCTTCGTCTTACCAACCCAATACCAGTCGATAAAGAAGCGGTCGAACAGTCCTTGTATCCACAAAATCACGGACATCTGCCAGAAGCCGTCCCAAAAGCCCGTGGCGCCGTTGATGCCGTACACCATCAGCGGCGGCAGGATAAGCAACGGCACAAACATCGCCATACTGCACACCATCAGATTGCGACGGATCTTGTCCTTGGTGGTCAGTCCCAGCTCCACCACCCGCTGTTGCACATCGTCCTCATACAACAGCACCAGACCGACAGGTCCGTTGGCAATGCCGATCACGCACACGATCAGCAGTACAAAGCACATCACCAAGCCCTCTGCAATCAGCAACATTCTATCCTCTCCTTTTGCTCTGTGAATCGCCTTATTATATCACCGCGCCGCAAAAAACGCAAGTGCCGCGCGTCCATGCGATATACGATTCGCTGAGTATAACCACCTATGCAAAACAGGCAGGGACACGCTCCCTGCCTGCTTATCAGCCTTTTTTGATCGGCAACAGCATCCGCGTTTGTGCCTTGTAATCCGCAAAGCCCTCCTTGCGGGATTGTCGCCCGTCCGCCATCGGGATGCTGACAGCAAAAAACAACACCGTATTGGCGACCGCCCCCGCCGCCAGCCACCACGCCTGCGGTGCGGCACACACAACGCTGAGCGCCACACCCCACCACATCAGGATCTCGCCGAGATAGTTCGGATGACGGGAATATTTCCACAGTCCGTCACGGATAAACGTACCGTTTCCCCGTTTGCGAAAGCGATGCATCTGGATGTCGGCCATCCCTTGCATCACCGCCGCCCCGAGCGACACCGTCAGGCAAAGCGCTCCGCCGACCGTCAGAGGAACGGCGTAAAGCATCGCATATACCGCGGGGAGCACACAACCGTAAACGACGAGCGTAGGCACCATGTGGATGCCCACGAAATTGATGAGCGGATACCACACACCCGTTTTTTCCTGTAACATCGTATAGCGCCAATCCTGATGGCAAAGATTTTTAAAGGTATACGCCCAGTTTGCCGTCAGGCGCACCGCCCAGAAACCTACGGCGATCAGCAACAGCACCCCGAGCGCGGTGAGCTCACTGTCCACCGCAAACGCCGCCAGAATCACGGGCGGTTGCACGCTCCAGTAAGGATCGTATACGGAGGCGTTGCGAAACAGCACGCTGAACGCAAACGTGACCACCGTCGCCGCCGCATCGGCGATGAGCAATGACAGCCACCAATCCGGCGGTAACGCGCGATAGACAAGCACGCCGACCACGGCGGCCAGTATATACACGAGTGCGACGGCCGAAAAACTCGCCGCGCGATGTTGTTTTATACGTTGCATAATAAGGTATATCTCCGTTCGTAAAAAGTCGAAAAAGCACGTTCTCATTATACCACAGCTTTTAAAAAGCGCAATCCCGTTTATAACAGGAAAGCCACCCGCCGACAGCGGGTGGCTTTGGGGTTATTACACGAAACTCACTCACGTACCGGACGCGATGCGATACACCTGGAACGCATCCAGCATATCGATCACGCCGTCATCGTTCATATCGCCGTACGCCTGCACATTGGCGGACACACTGCCCGAGGATGCCGCCTGATACACCATGAACGCATCCATCATGTCCACCGCGCCGTCGACATTGACGTCACCGCTCTCGACCACGGTCAGGACATTACTCTGTGCCACACCCGCGGGACTCGACGCGGACACGCCGACCGCCCTGGCATACAGCAGATACTGACAAAGCTCCGATTCGGCACCGCTCACGGTCAGCGTGGCGGTCGTTCCCGTAATCGCCGTATCAAACGAGGTGTTCGGGAAGCGTATCGCCATATCCTCCAAGGTATACACGACCGCCACACCGTCTTCATCCGCTTTTTCAAAGGTCCAATCCGCGTCCATCATATTCTCCGCCTCGAAGGTGAACACCAGCGTTCCGCCTTCGGCACAAGTTTGCGTTTCAATAAGGTTGAGGACCGTCGGACGCACCACAGCCAGGGTGAACGGTACGGTATTGTCAGGTTGAAACGCTACCTCACCAAGCCCATTCTCTAACCGATAGCCAACGGCATACTTCCCCGCCCAGCTTTCGTCCGCGTTTTTGAACATCACCGACGCGGCGTGCAGTCCCGAAGGATAGCTGCGGTGGGTGGTGCCGTATTCGCATCCTGTCAGCGCAGCGAACTCCTCGAGCGAATAAAAGCTCGTGTCCCCGCTTTGACGCTTCATCACAACCCATGTGATCTCATCGGCATACATGGCAAACAGCTTGAACTGTGCGTCACCGCCGGCATAGAATTCACCGCCGCCGAACGCGGACACCGACGGGCTGCCTCCAAAGGTAAAGCTTATCCTGTCGGTCTTTACCGTTGAGCCGTCCGTTCCCGTTACAACACAGTAGAAATACTCTCTTCCCACACCCTTAAGCTTCACGCTCAATACGGCATCCTCGTACCCGGCGACGCCGCCGCCAAGGGCAGATACTAAGCTCTCGGTCAATTTCATCGGCGCACTCCCCTCATAGAGGTAGTACCACTGATACGATGCCGCATGATCGGCAACCACCATCGCTTCGGCACATTCGCCGGGGGCAACGGTCATAGACCTCGGCTGAGCCAGAATCTCAGGCGGTGCGATCACGTCGCTGACCGTAACGGTATAGCTGTTCTCGTAATAAAGCACCTGCTGCGCCGCTTGAATCGCAATGCCCACCGTCACGGTCAATCCGTCCGGGTAATGCTGATAGGCAATGTGCTTTTGCGTGACGTTCTCCGTGGTCGCGGTGCCGCCGTTCGGCGTTACGGTGATATACGGGGTGATCTGTTGCTCCCCGAAGGCGGACGGCACCTCGTACACCACCTCGAAGGTATCCTGCTGACCGACATATCGTTCCAGTGCCGTGTTGTCGCCCGTCACCGGTCGCGTTTTGAATCCGAACAGCGAGTCGGAAAACACATACAGTGCCGACGATTCATGAAGATCGCCGAGCGTCAGATCTTCCAAATCACAGAACTCGCCGTCTTTGATGCAGTACACGTCCGCTTCGTTACTGATGATATCCGCCGCGGGAATCTCTTTGTATTCCTCCGTGCCGAAGCCGGTCGTATCGTAATTGTCATAGGTAAAGCTCATGCCGATATACCCGACCGCGCCCGAGAAAATGCCGCCGTTGAGGAGCGGGAAGCGCATCGACATCGTTTTGTTCATATCGAGAGAGTGATCAAAATGGTGAATGGCGTAGCCGTCGGAAATGAACGTGCCGCCGTTGATGACCGTGTGTTCATACTTGACGTTGCCCGCATTCTCGATCCGATTGCTGCACGTGGCAAACGCCGACAGCTCTCTGGCGCAGAAATCACTGCCGTCATAGTACGCGCCGTCACTGGTTGCCTTAAATGTACCGCCGTTGATCTCGATATGATTCATCGCGTCGGCGATCACCGTGCCGCGATAAAACGAGTTGACCTCATACGTGCCGCGACCGAGCTTTTCGGTTTTGGCGTCCAACGTGTAGGTGCCGCCGTCAATGATCAGCTCGGCATTCCCCGCACACGATTGGTACAGATTGCCGATCATATAGTTCTGCGCATCCACAATGTGCAATGCCGCCAGCTGATTGTCATATGCACGGTGCGACGTCATCTTCACGCCGCCACCGCCGACGGAATCGGTCAGACGGAACACCACAGGCACAGCAGGATCGATCGGATGCAGGGTAATGCGGATAAAATCCGACAACGGCGACTGCAGATCCGACTGCGACACCGCATCGGTACAGAAAAGAGTGTGCCCATGGAAATCCAACGTCACGTTACAGCCCTTTACTTCCACGTCCACGATCACCGTGGCATTGCGCGCGATGTTCGCCGCATCGTAATACAGGTTGTTCATCAGCTTGATCGTATAATCCTCGCCGCGATACGCCGAATAGGCAAAGGCATCCTTGAACTCGCTCCACGAATGCACCTCGAACACCT
The DNA here is from genome assembly GCA_045540655.1 of Acutalibacteraceae bacterium. Lineage (GTDB taxonomy): Bacteria > Bacillota > Clostridia > Oscillospirales > Acutalibacteraceae > RGIG1959. The sequence goes on along the minus strand of JAZQHP010000092.1, from coordinate 5,376 downwards.
TGCCGTTCAGCGGCTCGGCAGACACGGTGATGGGCTGGGTAACGGTTTCGGTGACACCGCCTTCGGTATAGCTGAGCGTCACCGATGTCTGTCCGTCCGCCAGCGCCATGCCGTCGGTCACGATATACTCGTCCACAGGCACCGTGCCGCTGTTATCATAGACAGCCATGACCTCCATACCGGCACGGTCGAAATATTCACCCGTCAGATATTCCGTCTTGGTGGGCGGGGTCGTAATCATGAGGTCGATCATGTGGGCGCTGTTCCCGCCGTCCTCCGATACGATGAAGGACGGACTGCAATACCAGATCAGACCGCAGCCGTGGCTGTCATACGAAAGCACGCTCGACTCCTTCGTCCACGGCACGCCGTTCACCAACAGTGCCGCATCCTCCGTGAGCGCGTAATACTCGTTCACCTCGTTTTTATCGGTGCGAATCTGAACATGGTAGCGATAGGTGCCCTCCTCCATGACCGGATGCGACACCACGCCGTAAAGCTCCCACGTTCCCGCGGTTTCGTTCCAGCGTTGCCAGGAGCCTTGAGAGCCGACACCCTGATCGCGAGGAGACGCAATCTCCCACTTTTCGACGGCATTTTTACCGCCGGGCGTCGGGTTGATAACAGCATTTACCGTCACCTGCGAAATCTCGCCGAGCCGGATATATGCAGACTCCGCAAACGCCGCCGGCGGCAACAGTACCGCCAGCACCCCCACCGCCAGCAATACGCTCACAAGCGTTTTGATCCATTGTCGCTTCATAACGACTCCTCCTCGTAACAAAAACGAACACCATATTCTAAGAATAGTATGCCACACGTTGTTGCCGTTGTCCCCACCCTTTTGCCGAAAAAAGGGTGGGGAGACACTCCTGTTTTTTCGAAAACCTAAAAAACGGCAGGGGAAATGTCTCTCCCTGCCGTTTGACGATGTTAGGTATTCTCCTCGCTGTAATAGGTCATATCATCAATGGCGCGCCACTCCTCATCGGATGCATCACAGGCGAATATCTTATCAATATACAGATTCAAGGCGCGCTGTGTGGCACAGCCCCATCCCAGACGATAGGTTTCGCCGTCACGTTCAATCACAATCGTCGGCTCGGCCCCTATGCCTCCCGAATAGTCTTTAAACTCCGTGATCGATGCATACAACGCGTTCAATTCCGCAACACGCTCTTCACTGAGTTCTGCATAGGTCGGTTCACCGAGTTCCGAAGACACTATTTTTACGATGTTGGCACTATGCGGCATCACCGTCAGCGTTGCCGTATGGTCATAGCTTTCGTAAATTTCGCTCACGCTCTGCGGCATGTTCAACGCCACCCCCGTATAATCGGACGACGGCACTCTAGTGACCGTGGCCGCATCCGTGCCCGTCGTGGTCGTCGGTACGGTGGCAGGATCGTCCGATGTCGCAGGCGCGACGCAGGAACAGAGCATACAGACCAACGCCAACGTCAACACGATCATCATTCCGCATTTTTTCATAGGTATCCCTCCTAAAAGCAATCTCATCTGCACCCCTTCGCGGCAACAGATTCACGGGGTTCTTCCCTTCTTATCCCATCACGCGATGTCTGACAAACAGGATATGCTCGGCGCGGTACAGATCCCGTCTGAGCACGCGCACGGCATCCTCGTTTGCCACCGTTTCCAGCGTTCGGTGCAGATCGTCAAACAAGGTCGGCGACAACCGACCGTCTTTACTGTGTCCCATCGCGACTTCGGCGGCGGCTTTCACCGCGGCGATCTCGGCATCGCTCATGCCGCCGAGCGGACCGATCACGGCATCGATGCGTTCAAGCATATACGTAAGCGCGGCGCAAACGGCATCGGGCACGTTCAAAAACGGCGATATCGCCCGACGGCGGTATGCCGTCTCCGCCAGTGCCGACGGAAGCTGTTTATATGCATATGCATTCGCTTCAAAAAAACATTCGCCGTACGCGCCGTAGCCCGCATTGTCGCGCGTCTGACGTTCCAGCTCCTCCATGCGCAGTAAATCCCCTTGCGCACCCAGTCCCGTCACAACCATACAGCGTTCGCCCGCAAGGGCAACCGACGTTCGGATGTCCGCTTCGTAGCCATCGCCGTAAGCCATCGGATGCAGAATATCCGGGATGCCTTCCTCCAGCCACTGCGGGAACGGCTGATACACACTGTGCAGGGCGTGACTGAACGGGAATGCCACATCCGCCGCCAGCAACACGTCGGGGGCTTCTTTGTCGATCATGTCGCGGATGCTTCGCACCAGTGCCGTGACACAATCACGGCGATACTGACACCAATCCTCCCAGTAGTCCGCCTCTCGGTCATACGCGGGAGTCACGCCGTAGCCGTAGGCTTTCTCAAATCCTTCAAACGCCGCCGGCGTATACCCGTAGTCCGCGTCTTCCGACGCCGCGTAATACCGGATATAATCTACCTCAAAGCAGTCGATGTCATAGGTGGTGACAATATAACGGTAAAAGTCCAACAAATAGCGACAGGCGTCCTCGTTGGCAGGGTCGAGCATCATAAATCCGTTCGGGTTGCGGCAAGAGCCGTGGTTGTCGAGCGACATCCATGCGGGTCTTCGTCCCGCCGGTGTGCGTTCACTGCCCTCGTCGGAGAAACTGCCGACATTCAGAATCGGCATCCACAAATGGCATTCCATGCCGTACCGATGACACGCCTCCGTGTACGCCCGCAGAACATCGTAATCAAACTGCGGATTTTTCGAGAACAGGCATCCGTCCGGCAGATCCATAATCGTGCCGTTCGCAAACCAGCCTTCCACACAAACAAAATTGATATGGGCATCACGAAGCGTTTTGACATACGCCGCCACCTCGTCCGCGTCCTTTTGCGAGGGACGGATCCACACGCCGCGATACTGCACGGGATAGCTGTCACACAGCGTGCGGCACAGCGCATCGGTCGCTTCGATCTGCGCAAAAGCTTCCTGCTCTGAGAGGGTGTCGCGTTGAAACAGCGCCTCACACGCCTGTCGGATCGACGCAAGCCGCGTTTGTGCCTGACGGTAATCGGCATATACAAACGCCGCCTTTGCCCGATCGATCCGCTGTTGTGCACGGTCGATCGCATAGGTCACCGCGTTTTTCAGCCCCTTTGCGTCGCAGGAAAACACGACGGCCTGCGCATCGGGATCGTACTGCACGGACATGCTTTTTCGGATCTGTGCGCGAAGCTGTGTCATAACGGTGCCGTGAAGCGACAGCACAAACCCGCGCGGCGGGATCGGCGACGCATTGCCGCCGAGTTGCGTAATCACGCCGTCCTCCACCGTGATTTCATAGCCGTATTCATTCGTAGCGGTCGTTTCGCCGTATGCGGCGGTATACAAAATTGCCTGATCGGCACCGCGGGAAACGTTAACACCGTCCACCTTCACGGTAACGGACGTATCCGCACGGTCTGTCCGATGATCCATACCGAATCCTTCCTTTCTCAAAAAAGCGTCCCGCTCTACAAGGACAGCACCGTGCAAAGCGGGACAAATGGATATCAAACGATCATATCCTGCGGATCATAGACCGGCACCGCTTCCTGTCGGGACACCACAAAACCGGCAACCGCCGACGCATACGCGGCACACCGCTCCGACGACGCGTGCTGACTGTACATATGCAAAAATGCTGCCGAAAAGCTGTCGCCCGCGCCGACGGTGGATACCACCTCTACGGGTTTGCTCGCGCAGAACACCACGGCATCCGCTTCCCGATGATACACATACGCACCTTTCGCACCGCAGGTCAGGATCAAACATTGTACCGACGGGTAGGCAGATATCAGTTGTTGCATGAACGCCTGCGGATCCGTCGCGCAGATTCCCAGCGCATCCGCCACCGTCGGCAGTTCTTCGTCGCTGATTTTCAAAATTGTCGCCCGCTCCACGGCAAAACGAACGGTCTCCCCGGAATAAAACGGCACGCGGATATTGACGTCTACAAACACATCTGCAAACGCTTCCGTCTCCAACAGCCGTTGCAGTGCCAGACGGTTGCTGTCGCTCCGAAGCGCCAGCGTGCCGAAATACAGCACATCCGCTTCGAGCGACGCGGCAACGGGAATGCGATCGTAGGCGGTGTCCCGAAGCAGATCATACTCGGGCACCCCCGCTTCGTTGAGCGATACCAGGCATTTACCCGTTTGCGCATCGGTCAGGCGCGCGACATAATCCGTGCGCACGCCCCAGTCGCGGAGTTGCGCGAGTGCCTTGTCGCCGTAATCGTCCGTACCGACGGCAGACAACATATACACCTCGTGCCCATGCCGCGCCAGATGTGCCGCAAAGTTCAGCGGCGCGCCTCCGAGACACGCGTTATCGGGATATACATCCCATACAATTTCACCAAATGCCATGACTTTCACAGCCATCCCTCCTCACGGTACCATCGTACCTGTATGGTATCATCGTACCACATTCTTTCGCACAATTCAAGAACAAACCAGCCGATAACCGCATCCGATGCACCGCTTATTCCACCGCGGAAACCAGCGTGCGGATATCTTCGGCGGTCATGTCCGTCAGCAGAAAATGCCGCGCGTCGTAGCGGATTTTTTTGCTTTCGGGAATGCTGCTGACGACCGCCGCATAGTCCGCTTCGCCAAGCGGCGCTTTCTCTCCCTGAAGCCAAAGCACGCACTTCCACGTGCGGCATTCCAATGGTTTTCCGGTGGAAGGATCGACGGTGCCGAACGGCACGATCGGCTCATACGGCAATACCGTCGGCACATCATCGGTAATCATGTAGCAGGCATACACCCCGTGATCGTCCATGAAAAAGTCGGGTCTTGCCACGTGCACATCCATTGCTTGCTTTTCGTGCAACCAGGCGGCATAGGCTTCCGTGTTTTGCGCAAACCGGACCGCCTCCTCTTTGCCGATCGTCAGCGGCCACATGGCAGAATACAGGGTGAGATCTCCCTGTTTTCCGTCAAGAATGTCCCCGGAAATCTGTCGGATGGTTTGGTTGTTAAAATCGACCATGTTATCGAAGCCGGACAGAAAATCTTGCAATCGGACACGACGGCCGTCCACGATCAGCTTTCCGTCCCAATACGTCACCATGCGCTTGACAGCGGCATAGAAATCGTGCAGTTCTTGGGTGGTGGACGGCATCGGAAGGCGCAGAGTAATCACCTTCTTTTCCATAGGATTCCAGATCACGCTGAACCCTCTGCCGATCCGCTCGGGATGAAAGGCAACAAACTCCGTTTCTCCGAGTTCGCCCTCTTCGAGTCGATCCTTCACATAGTTTCCGTAGCATAACTCTTCGCCCAGAATCACGTCAAGCGGCATCGTCTTGCCGCCGAATACCTTTTGCTTGATCCATACATCAATCGCCATAAGAAACACCTGTCTTTCAA
>JAZQHP010000091.1:0-13130 GCA_045540655.1 Acutalibacteraceae bacterium | reverse complement strand
GTCACACGCGATGCGCGCGGCGATGTGTTGACCAACACGTCCGGCGGTTATCCCGCGGTCACTGCCGGTTGCGGTATGTACGCGACGCTGGATGATTCCATTGCCTATAACATCAAAGTGGATAACTGTGCGAGCATTCTGATTATGCTCAGCGACGGTACGAGTTACCAGCTCCAGAAGTACATGAAGGATGTCACGTTGAACGGGGAAGACCTGGTTGGTAACGGTCGCAACTTCGGCGGTACGATCAAACTGAGTGACGTGATTCCGGCTTCGTCTGCGACGAACGGACAGGTGATCATTTCGTCGATCCGTGTCTTCAATGTCGGCAATGCCGGCGATGAAGTGGTGATCCGTCAGATGGATCTCGTGGAAGAGATTCCGTCGCCTGTCGCGGTGAAATGCGACGTCAACGGTGACGGCAAAGCAAGCACCTATGATGCCCGTATGCTGATGAACTTTGCGCTGGGTGCCAGCGGTCTGACATATGTGCAGAGTTTGGCGGCGGATGTCAACGGCGACGGTGACATCACGACGTCGGATGCGCGTTTGGTTCTGCTCGAAGCATTATTGAACGCCTGATTATGTATGGTAAGTGAGAAATTCACTTAAAGTAATAGGAGGATGAACATGAAAAAGACAATCAAAGCAAGCGCTGTTCGTGTGCTGGCTGTCCTGCTCGCGATGACCGTGCTGATGTCCGCATCGGCGATCGCCGCTTCGGCCTTCAACCTGGAGGTTGGCTCGAGCTACGCCGGCATCGGCACCATCGTGACCAACACCAACACGAAAAATGTAGCAGGCATTCAGGGCTTCGACTACAACAAAACCACCTACACCGACACAAAGAACTACGGTCAGACCATGTACGCGATGGAATTCCATCCCGAATCTACCGGTCTGATTCCGATTGCCTATCAGCCGCACATGAGCTACGGCAGTACGGTTATCAACTCTGCGAACAAAGCGAAGGCAGAAGGCTATGATGTTGTCGCCGGCGTCAATGGCGAGTTCTTCTCGATGAACAGCGAGAACAGCGGTACGCTGGAAAGCCGTCTGATCACCAACGGTATCATCGTGGCGGACTCCGAGTTCCGTAACGACGTCTGCCTGGCGTTTGACAGCAACGGCGCGTTCAATCTCGTGAAATCCCAGATGGCTTACCATGTGTATAAGAACGGTTCGGAGATTTTGGAATCTGCCGGCGGCAACCCCATCATCGGTACGATCAACAAGCGCTACGTCGGCACCAACTGGTGGAACCCCTGGTGCTACTTTGACTATGCGACCTATGATCCTTCCACCGGTGTTGCCAAGACCTATACCAACTCCTCTGTCGCGGGCGTGGAAGTGGTCTTTGAGAAGCTCAACGGCACCGAACTGATGGTGGAAAACGTCCTGCAGGGTCAGGTTGTTTCGGTCAACACCAACACCTACGGCACGACCATGACCGAAAACCAATTCGTTCTGTATGCGCAGAACGGCTCGGCAAACTATGATACGCTTGCTGCTTTCAAAGTCGGCGATACGATCGACATTTTTGCTGACGAGCTCAATAAGGATGCGGAAGCGGTCATGAAGAACGCGGTGACGGTCACTTCGGCGACCTATCCGATCGTTGTGGACGGTGTTGACAACACGGACAACACCCCGAACGCTTCCGATATTTACACCGGTCGTGCCCAACGTACGGTCGTTGGTGTGAAGGAAGACGGCACCCTCGTGTTTGTGTGCCTTGCCGGTCGTGGCTCGACGGCGAACTACAATGCCGGTATGAAACTGCCGCAGGTTGCGCAAACTATGATCGGTCTCGGCTGTAAGCACGCGGTCAACCTGGACGGCGGCGGATCCGCTACCATGTATCTGGACGGATCGAATGTGTTTGTTTCCGAAGGCACCAACGGTCGCGCGGTGGCGAGCTCCATTCTGATCTGCCGTCGTAACGACGCGACCACCTCGCCTGCGGCGAAGCAGGAACTCAACGACTGGATGTACAACGCGGCTACCACCGAGTATCCCACCGAGGCGCAGACCAATGCGGTGAAGGCGGCGATCGCGGAAGCGGAGACGGTGTACAACGATACCAACGCGACCACCGGTTCCATGACGGGTGACTTTATCCGTGAAACGATGGATCTGAAAGCGGCGATGGGCTATATCAAATCGTATCTGCCCAAGCCCTACATTTCGCTGAAAGCAGAAGATTGGGCTTATAACGCGTCTATTATGACGGCGACCAACAATGCGGATGGCTCGCTGGTTCTGGCGAACACCAACAATGCGTGGCCGGCAGCGGCGCAGAGCTTTGAAGTGGTTGTGCCTTCGAACAATAAGCTGTATTTCGACATTACGGTTTCTGTGCAGTCCTACTTCAAACTGAAGGTTGACGGCGTGGAAGTGGATCTGAACCCGCTGCTCGCTCCCGGTCATGTGGACGGCACGGTGGAAAGCGGCGGTTCCGGCGATATTCTGCCCGGCACGTATAAGGGTGCCATTGACGTCAACCAGATCAAGAGCGGCGGCTTTACGGCTACATCTCTGGCGGTTTGTGCGTCGGGTACTGCGGCATCGGTCACCATCCGTCAGTTTGAATTCCGCGATCCGTACAACGGCGGTGACGCCAACGGCAACGGTTCTATTGATTCGACGGATGCCCGTCTGATCCTCCGTCACATTGCCGGCACCCAAAGCCTGGATGCAAACGGTCAACGCGGCGCGGATGCGAACGGCGATGGCTCGATCAACACCGACGACGTTCGTTATGTCCTCAAAAAGCGCGTCAACCTCGCGTAAGTTTTGTCTGATACAAACGGTGTAAGGCTTTATCGGCGGTGATCATCCATCGGTGGTCACCGCCGACTCATTTTGCAGGATACAACAAAGAGGAGACCGATTCTATGTTGAAACGTATGATTTCTATGGCATTGTGTGCCGTGCTGTTGATCACGCTGGCGTGCGGTGCGGTTTCGGTGGAAGCGAGAGCCGATCGGGTTGTCTTTTCGCTCGCGACCACCAACGGCGGTGTCGGTGATACGATCACCGTGACGGTGTCGCTGTCGGGTGATTCGTATTTCACCAACACGACGATGAGTCTGTATTACGATCCGAGCGTGGTGCAATTTTCCGAAGAGCGCACGGGCGCGATTTCGCCCGGATCGGCGATGTTCATGGTGCTCGATTATCCGAATGATGGTTTTGTCAAGGGCGCCTATGTTGCCGCCAAACCGATCAAAAAAGCGGGCGCACTGCTGGAGTTCGATTTCGTTATTGTCAAGGAAACCGAAATGGTATTCTCGCTCGGCTTTGAGGAATGTGTCGGTGAGGAAAACGGCGAAATGTTCGACGTGAACTATCAGGCGGGCACCTGCGTGCTGAATAAGGGCAAGGGACAACCCGCGACGACCGCCAAACCGCTGTCGACCACCAGAGTGACGGCGGTGCCCACCACGGCAAACAAACCCGCCAATACGACCAAGGCACCTGTCAATACGACGGTCGCGACCACCACGGTTCCCGTGACCTATCCGACCGATGCGCACGGCATTACGCTCGCGCCTCATGTGGTGACGGAAGCGGACGGCAATGCCGCGACGAAGAATAACGGTGAGGTCGTTACAATGGCAACGACCACCACCACGACGCCCGCCGTGCCGACCGATGAGGGTGATCCGAATACCACGAAGGCGGGCACGCTCGAAACCGGCACAGGCTTTCCCGACTGGTACGATTCCGCGGAGGATCCCGAAGACAATACGTGGGTGATTCCCGTGATTGTCATATTGATTGCAGTGGCGATCGCCAGCGGTTGTGCCGCATTGGTGATGATTCGCAAGAAAAAAGCGGCAAAAGACACTGAGCAATAAATCACAAATAAAAACAGGCATCTTCCCGACGAGGGAACGATGCCTGTTTATTTGTTGTGTATATGTCCGATGAATTTTAATCGGTCAGACGGAACAATCGGCGGGCGTTATCCGCCGTGATCTGCAGGATCTCATCGGTTGTCATGCCGCGGATTTCGGCGATCGTTTGTGCCACGTGAAGAATGCGGGTGGAATCGTTGCGCCGTCCGCGAAACGGCTCGGGGGACAGATACGGTGCATCGGTTTCCAACAGTAACCGATCCAGCGGCATCATCTTGGCGACCTCCACGGTTTTGCGGGCGTTTTTGAACGTAACCACACCGCCGAGCCCGATGTACATGCCGAGATTCAGCACATCCTTTGCCATTTCAACACTGCCGGAAAACGCGTGAAGCACTCCTTGCGGGCGTTCCCTGCGAAGCAGGGTCAGCGTGTCTTCATGAGCGTCGCGGTCGTGCACGATCACAGGAAGATCGGCTTCCTTTGCCATGACCATCTGCCGGACAAACCATTCCTGTTGCACAGGGCGGGGAGAGGAGTCCCAATAGTAGTCCAGCCCGATTTCGCCGACCGCCACCACCTTCGGATGGGTCAGCATCGCGCGGCACGTCTCCAGATCGCCGTCCGTCAGCCCTTCGAGGTTTTCCGGGTGAAAGCCGAGGGCGGCGTAGACGGCGGGGAAGCGTTCGGCGAGTGCGACGGCGCGCAGACACGCGTCGGGATCGGTGGCGCATTGCACGATGCCGCACACCGTGGTGCCGAGCATCGTCGACAGCAGTTCTTCGCGATCGCTGTCAAAGCGGTTGTCGTCGTAATGTGCGTGGGAATCAAAAATCATCGCCATAGCTTATCGCACCGCACTGCCCGGTGCCACGCCGTCAACAAAGATCACGCGCACATCCTCACTGCCGTCGTCCTTCACGGCATCTGCCGCCAGGATCATGCCGCAGCTTTCCACGCCGCACAGGGTCGCGGGCTTGAGGTTGGCGACCAGGATCACGGATTTGCCGATCAGTTCGTCGGGGGTATAGTATTTGGCGATGCCCGAAGCCACCGTACGCGGTGTCTTGGTGCCGTCATCCAGCGTGAGCTTTAACAGTTTCTTTGCTTTTTTAATCGGCTCACACGCGGTGATCTTCGCCACGCGCAGATCCACCTTCGTGAAATCGTCATAGAGAATCTCGGGGAGGAACGCGATGTTCGCGGCGGCTTCTTCCGCTTCCTCTTTTGCCGCTTCGGCGGCCGCTTCCGCTTCGATTTCCGCGAGCGTCTTCGCCGCGTCAATGCGCGCAAAGAGCGGCGTCGCCTCGCCGACCGTGAAGGAGGCGGTGCGGGTTTCAAGGGCCTCAAAGCTCATAGCCTCGTCTGCTACCTGAAGCTGAGCGGCAATGGAAGCGCAGGCATCGGGGATGAAGGGGGTCAGCATGACACCCAGCATACGGATGCATTCCAACAGATTATACAGCACCGTTTCCAGACGATCCTTTTGCGCTTCATCTTTTGCAAGCACCCAGGGAGCGGTCTCGTCGATATATTTGTTGCAACGCTTCGCAAGCGTCATCACGACGTCGGCGGCATCGGCGTTGCGGTATTCCTCCATGAGGGCGGTGTATTGCTTGAGGGTTTCCTCGGCGCACGCATACAGATCGCGGTCGAGCTCGTCGGTGACGGCGGCGGGAGCGTTTACGGTGCCGCTGAAGTATTTGTTGGTCATCGCGATACTGCGGTTGACAAGGTTACCGAGCGTGTTCGCGAGATCCGCATTAAATTTGGTGATAAAGTTCTCATACGTGATGGTGCCGTCGTTGCCGTAGGGCATTTCCGACAGGAGGTAGTAGCGCACCGCGTCTGTGCCGAAGCGCTTGACCAGTCCGTCGGCATACAGCACGTTACCGCGGGATTTACTCATTTTATCCTCACCCGACAACAGCCACGGATGACCGAGCACCTGCTTGGGGAGGGGCAGTCCGAGCGCCATCAGGATGACCGGCCAATAGATGGTGTGGAAACGTACAATATCCTTGCCGATCACGTGCAGGTCGGCGGGCCAATACTTTTCAAAACGCTCCGAACTGCCGTCGGGATCGTAGCCGAGACCGGTGATGTAGTTCGAGAGCGCATCGATCCACACATAGATAACGTGGCGGGGATCGAAGGTCACAGGCACACCCCACGTGAAGGTACTGCGCGACACGCACAGATCGGCAAGACCGGGTTTGAGGAAGTTGTTGACCATTTCCGCTTTGCGGGAGGCGGGGCGGAAGAAGTCGGGGGTTTCATCGTAGTACGCCGCCAGACGTTCCTGATATTTGCTCAGGCGCAGGAAGTAGGCTTCTTCCTTGGCGTCGGTCACGTCGCGTCCGCAGTCGGGACATTTGCCGTCCACCAGCTGGGAGGCGGTGAAGAAGGATTCGCAGGGAATGCAGTATTTTCCTTCGTATTCGCTCTTGTAAATATCCCCCTGCTCGTACAGCTTGTTGAAGATCTTCTGCACGACCGCCTCGTGATCGGCGTCGGTGGTGCGGATGAATTTGTCATAGGTGGTGTTCAGGCAGTCCCACTGCTCGCGGATGAGCGCCGCGGTGCGATCGACGGCTTCCTTCGGGGTGATGCCTTCGCTCTTGGCGATATCCTCGATCTTCTGACCGTGTTCATCCGAGCCGGTCATAAAAAACACATCATACCCCGTCATGCGCTTGTAACGCGCGATCATATCGGCCAGCACAATATCGTAGCAGTTGCCGATGTGCGGCTTGCGCGATGCATATGCAATGGCGGTGGTGATGTAAAACGGTTTCTTTTGGTCCATAGCTCATACACTCCTTTGTGTATATATAATTATTTATATAATAGCATTACTTTTTGGAAAATACAAGAGGAAAAAGCGTGCAGGATGTCTCTCGTAAAAAATTGCAAAACGTGGCGGGAAGTTCTTGCAATTTGTCTGAAAAGCGCCTATAATAGAGGACGTAATTTAAACGGCGGCAGTCGCCGCTCGGAAAGGAAGCGTTATGATGATGCAAGATATTCGTATTGAACTTGCCAAAACTCTGAAGGATAAACCGACCGATGCCTCCAAGCTCGGCTTTGGCAATTATTTTACCGATCACATGTTCATGATGAACTATGACAAAGGACAAGGCTGGCATGACGCCCGCATTGTGCCCTACGGTCCGATTTCGCTCGATCCCGCGGCGATGTGCCTGCACTACGGTCAGGAAGTGTTCGAGGGTATGAAGGCGTATCGCGCACCCGACGGACGTGTGCTGTTGTTCCGCCCCGACCGCAATATGGCGCGTCTGAATCTGTCCAATGAGCGCTTGTGCATTCCGCCCATCGACGAGGAGTTTGCGGTGGAAGCGGTCAAGAAGCTCGTATCGATCGAAAAGGACTGGATTCCCGACGCTCCTGACACGTCGCTGTATATCCGTCCGTTCATCATTTCCGTGGATCCCCACGTGGGTGTTCATCCCGCCGATCACCTGATCTTCATGGTGATCCTGTCTCCTGTCGGATGCTACTATCCGGAGGGTCTCAACCCCGTGAAGATTTATGTTGAGCGCGAATATGTGCGCGCGGTCAAGGGTGGCACGGGCTTTGCCAAGACGGCAGGCAACTATGCGTCGTCGCTCAAGGCGCAGGAAGTTGCCGCTTCGCAGGGCTACACGCAGGTGCTGTGGCTCGACGGTGTGGAGCGCAAGTACATCGAAGAAGTGGGCACGATGAACGTGTTCTTTAAAATCAACGGTCAGGTGATCACCCCGGCTCTGCAAGGCAGCATCCTCGGCGGCATCACGCGTATGTCCTGCATCGAGATGCTCAAATCGTGGGGCATGGATGTTGTGGAACGCCCGCTCGCGTTGCAAGAGGTGGTGGACGCCGCCGCGAACGGCACGTTGGAAGAAGCGTTCGGCACCGGCACGGCCGCGGTTATTTCGCCCATCGGCGAGCTGAAGGTGGACGATCAGATCATCGCCATCAACGGCGGTGAGATCGGCGAAACCGCGCAAAAGCTGTATGACTCGCTGACCGATCTGCAAAACGGTCGCACGGCTGATCCGTTCGGGTGGACAGTGTGCGTCGACTGATAACAAAGTAACAAAAGAGGCTGTCACCCGAATGGACAGCCTCTTTTTGATTCGTTCACGAAACGCCGCCCGAAAGGAGGGATTGTATGCCGCGTACCATTTCCTATACGATTCCGCCCGCGATGGACGGTCAGACAGTGCAGACGTTTTTGCGCCGTGAGATCGGTATGAGCTGGCGTATGGTCGTTAAGCTCAAGCGGGTGGAGAATGGGATTTTGCTGGATGGAGAGCATGTGCGCACCATCGATCCCGTCTACGCCGGACAAACGCTCACGGTGACGATGCCGGAGGATACCGTTCGCATTGAGCCGATTCCGATGCCGCTGTCGGTGGTGTATGAGGACGAGGACCTGTTGGTCCTTGACAAGCCGCCGTTTCTGGCGGTGCATCCGTCCGGCGGCAAGACCGACCCGACTCTGGCGAGCGGGGTGGTGGCGTATTTGGAGGCGCAGGGTCACCCCTTGAGCTTCCGCCCTTTAAGCCGACTGGACCGTAACACCAGCGGGTTACTGGTGGCGGCGAAGAACCCCCACGCCACGTATGCGCTGGCAGGCGGGATTCACAAAGAATATATTGCAGTGGTGCTCGGACGCCTGGAAGGCGAAGGGGTGATCGATCAACCCATCCGCATCAAAGAGGGATGCACGATCACGCGGGAGGTCGGCGACGGCGGAAAACCCAGTGTTACGTTGTGGCGTTCTTTGGGTACCGACGGCGAGATTTCGGTATTGTCGGTGGTGATCCTTACTGGTCGCACGCATCAGATCCGCGTGCATTTGTCCTGGCTTGGATTCCCGTTGGTCGGTGATACGATGTACGGCACGGATGAATCGTTTGAACGCCACGCTCTGCATTGTACGGCGGTATCGTTTGATCACCCCATTCACGGCACACCGCTTTGCCTGTCGGCACCTCTTCCGGAGGATATGCATAGATTGCTCAAAGAGCATGGATTGGAGGAGGCGATGGCATGCCCGCGATGATCAGCCATTATTTGATCGGCTGTGACGTGCTGGAACAGGTTGTACAGGCAGATTCGATCGACCGCGATCTCTTTTTACTCGGCACGCAGGGACCGGATATTTTTTATTTTTCGCGGGCGTACCCGTGGTTGCCCGGCAAAAAAGGCTTGCCTGTCGGCAACGCGCTTCACGAAGCAAGCCCGTCCCTGCTGGTGGATGCGCTTCGTGCGGCGGTGGATGCCGCCCCGGCTACAGAACGACGCGCCGCCGAGTCGTATGCGCTTGGCTTCTTGTGCCATTATGCGGCCGACCGCACCATCCATCCCTTTGTGTGCGCGATGCAGGAACGCATGATGGCGGAGGATCCGTCCTATGCCGAGGATCGCAACCCCTATCATTATCGCATCGAAAGCGCGCTGGACACGCTGATTCTTCGCCGCGAGCGGGGAGAACGCGTCGAGCGATTCCGCCTGACACGGTTGATTCCCTCTGTGCCGTCGACGGACGATGCGGTACTGGCCGCGTGGTGGGAACGGGTGATCGATGCGGTGCTTTGTCAGCCTGCCGATGTGCGTGCACTGCGGAAACTGCGCGCGGATATGCGGCATTCCATGTGGTGGATGACCGATCGCTTCGGGCTGAAGCACACGGCGTTCCGTGTGATGGAAACACTGTTTCGCAAGGATGCGTGGTATTCCTCACTCATTCGCACACCCCGCGTGGATTGGTACGATTTCGCCAACACCGCGCACCGTGCATGGGGCGAGGGGAAAACGGCGGATATATACGAACTGTATGCGCGCACGGTTGCGCTGACACTGGATATTCTCCGTTTGTGGAACAATGGCGCAGACGGTAGGAAGATAACACAGGATATTGATTTTTCGGGACACCCGTATAACGAAGGAGACACACTATGAAACGAATTGCCAGCTTTGAAGTGGATCACAATGTATTGGAACGCGGGGTATATCTGTCCCGCGAAGACGGCGACGTGCGCACCTGGGATATCCGCTTTGTGCGTCCGAATACACCGCCGTTTCTGGAGATGCCCGCGGTTCACACCATCGAGCATCTGTTTGCCACCTTTGTGCGCAACAGCGACTTTGCCGACTCCATTATCTATTTCGGACCGATGGGTTGTCGTACGGGCTTTTACTTTCTCACCCGCGGCATGACGGATGAGCAGGTGCTGTGCCTGATCAAAGACACGCTCGCGTTTATTGCCGCTTTTGACGGTGATATTCCCGGTGCGAGCGCGGTGGAATGCGGCAACTGGAAAGAGCATGATCTCCCCACCGCCAAACGTTATGCGGCGGATATGGTGCAGGTGCTGGCGGATAAAACCGCGGCGGATATGCGGTATTGACGCAAAAGGGGGAGGAAGCATGAAGATGAAATGGGCGACGGCGATGTCACCACGACCGACTCGCGTCTGATGATGCTGTACGCTCTGATGAATTAACATAGGCTTTACAGGCGGATTCTGTCGGTTTCGGTCGACGGGAACCGCCGATTTGCGTTGTGACTTGTAAACAACTCTTGAAAAATTCGCTTTTTCCCTTGTATTTTCCGCGGATTTCCGTTATACTGATATATTAGAAGAATAGTATGTTGAACATTTATACGGAACTTCGGAAAGGAAACCACACTCATGCTTAAATCGTTGGTAGGTCTGGATTTCAGCAATCCCGCAGACCTGATTTATTTCGGAACGGTCGTACTGTCGTATGCTCTGCTTGTGTTGCTGGCATTGCCTGTGCACGAATGGGCGCATGCCTTTGCGGCGTACAAACTCGGTGATGAGACCGCGAAATGGAACGGTCGGCTGACCGTCAATCCCATGAAGCATCTGGATGTTTTCGGTACGGTGATGCTGGTGCTGTGCGGCGTCGGTTATGCCAGACCCGTGCCTGTCAACCCCTATAACTTCCGCAACCCCAAAAAGGGCATGGCGATCACGTCTCTTGCCGGCCCGCTGTCTAATTTTGTGATGGCGGTGCTGTCGGTGGTGTTCATCCGCGTGCTCTTATTCCTGCCTGCGTCGACAATCACGGACGCCTTGTTCACGATTCTGTATATTTTTGCGTCGATCAACATCAGCCTGACGGTGTTCAATCTGTTGCCGATCCCGCCGCTGGACGGGTCGAATATTTTCGGTGCGATCTTGCCGGACAAATGGACGTATACCATGCAGAAGTATCAGCAGTATATTACCATCGGTCTGTTCGCTCTGTTGCTGCTCGGCGTGTTGGATAGACCGCTGTCCCTGCTTCATCGGGGCTTCGGCTTTTTGATCTGCACGTTACTCGGTATGCCGAATATCTTTGCGTAAAGGACGTCTTTTATGGATGCCATTTCCTATAAATTGCCCGTGTTTGAAGGGCCGCTGGATCTGCTGTTGTATCTGGTGCAAAAGAACAAACTGAATATTTATGATATTCCGATTGCGCAGGTGCTTGAGCAGTACATGGATACCATCCGTCAGATGCAGGAAGTGGACATGGAAGTCGCCACGGAATTTCTCGATATGGCGGCGCGTCTGGTACAGATCAAATCCACGATGCTGCTTCCGAAGCACGAGGAGGAATCCGAACAACTGCGTCGCGAGCTGACGGGCGATCTGATCGAGTATCAGCTGTGCCGTCAGATTGCCGGCGAACTTGCACCCCGTCACATCGGCTTTGATTTGTATGTGCGTGAAGCGGAGGAACTGCCGCCCGATTACACCTATCGCCGTCAGCACCCGCCGTATGTACTGTGCGAGGCGTATCTGCGCGCCGCGGGACGCGGTCGTCGCCGTGTGCCGCCGTCACCGAATGCGTTTCGCGGCATCGTGTCGCGCAAAATCGTGTCGGTGTCGTCCAAAATCGTGTATGTCCTCGGTCGCCTGTATCAGGCGCCGAAGGTGGCGTATCATTCACTCTTCACCGAATCCAAAAACCGCTCCGAACTGGTGGCGACATTCCTGGCGCTGTTGGAGCTGATTAAGGGCAAACGCATCACGGTGGACGGCGAAGGGGAAGATATTCATGTGACCGCCATCGCGGGTGCGGCGGATGAAATTCCCGTGGAGGGAGAATGGTTATGAGTCAGAATGTCAATCAATGTCGCGCGGATCTGGAGGCGATTCTGTTCGCTTCGGGCGAGCCGATGAGCATCGCGCGTATGGCGCAAGCGATCGAAGCGGATGAAGAAACCGTCAGTCGCCTGTGCGAGGATCTGCGACAGGAATATGAAATGCGTCGCGGCGGACTGCGCTTGGTGCATCTCGATGATGCCTATCAGTTTTGCACGGCGAAGGAGTGTGCCGCCGCGGTGCGTGCGGCGCTGGAAATCCGCCGCAACACCCCGCTGTCGCAGGCGGCACTGGAGGTCCTTGCGGTCATCGCTTACAATCAGCCGGTCACCAAAGCGTTTGTAGAGCAGGTGCGTTCGGTGGACTGCGGTGCGGTGATTCAGGGCTTGATGCTCAAAGGACTGGTGGAAGAACGCGGTCGTCTGGAACTGCCCGGTCGCCCGCTGTTGTACGGCACGACGGCAGGCTTCCTGAGGAGCTTCGGCTTGCAGAGCCTGGAGGATCTGCCGCCGCTTCCCGAAGAGGAACAACAACGTATTATGACCGAGCCGACGCTCGATGATGTTATCCGCGAATCGGAGCGGGAAGCATCGGCGGCAGAGGAAACGGTAACGGAAGACTGATCAGTGAATGAATCCGAAGGAGGAGCGATACAGATGGAAAAGAATGTACACAATTTGCTGGGTGTCTCGATGGACAAGATTAAAGAAATGGTAGATGTCAACACGGTGGTCGGCGATCCGATCGAAGTGGCGGGCATCACGATCATTCCCGTTTCCCGCGTGACCTACGGCTTTGCGGCGGGCGGCTCGGATCTCCCCAACAAGACCGATCGTGCGGTGTTCGGCGGCGGTAGCGGCGCGAGCGTGAACGTCACGCCCGTGGCATTTCTGGTTGTGCAAAACGGCGGTCTGAAGCTGATCCCTGTCAATGCCAACCCCGACATGCTCGATCGCGCGATCAGCATGGTTCCCGATGTGGTGGATAAGGTTGTCGGCGTGTTTAAGAAGGATGAAGAGCCCGTGTCGACAGTGACGCCCGACAGCGACGTATTTGTAGAAGAATGACTATTTTACCATCTGCCCGCATACGATGTGTGCGGGTAGGTGGTACTCTTGTTTAAACAATGGATTCGACG
>JAZQHP010000090.1:0-2660 GCA_045540655.1 Acutalibacteraceae bacterium | reverse complement strand
GATCCCACCATCACCGAGATCCGCATGATCGACACCTATTGGTCGGATCACTGCCGGCACACTACCTTCCTGACGACCATCGACAGCGTGACCTGCGAGGACGAGAAGGTGCAGGCGGCGTATGACGATTATCTGGCGATCCGCCGTGAACTCGGTCGCACCAAGCCTGTCAACCTGATGGATCTGGCGACCATTGCGGTGCGTTATCTGAAAGCGAAGGGCATGCTCCCGAAGCTGGATGAGTCCGAAGAGATCAACGCGTGCACGGTCAAGGTGGACGTCGATGTTGAAGGCACCACCGAAAAATGGCTGTTCCTCTTTAAGAATGAAACCCACAACCACCCGACTGAAATCGAACCGTTCGGCGGTGCGGCGACCTGCATCGGCGGCGCGATCCGCGACCCGCTGTCCGGTCGTAGCTATGTCTATCAGGCGATGCGTGTTACCGGTGCGGCGGATCCGTTGTTGCCGGTCGCGGACACCATGCCCGGCAAGCTCCCGCAACGCACCATCGTCACGACGGCGGCGGCGGGCTACAGCTCCTACGGCAACCAGATCGGTCTGGCGACGGGACAGGTGGATGAAATCTACCATCCCGGTTACGTCGCCAAGCGCATGGAGATCGGCGCGGTGGTCGGTGCTGCTCCCGAAGCGAACGTGCGCCGTGAAGTGCCCGCCGACGGCGATATTGTCGTCCTGCTCGGCGGTCGCACGGGTCGCGACGGCTGCGGCGGCGCAACCGGCTCCTCGAAATCCCATACCATGGGCTCGCTGGAAACCTGCGGTGCCGAAGTGCAGAAGGGCAATGCTCCCGAAGAACGCAAGCTCCAACGCCTGTTCCGCAATCCGAAAGCGACCCGCCTGATCAAGCGCTGCAACGACTTCGGCGCGGGCGGCGTGTCGGTCGCCATCGGTGAGCTCGCCGACGGTCTGACCATCGATCTGAACGCCGTGCCCAAGAAGTACGAAGGTCTCGACGGCACGGAGCTGGCGATCTCCGAATCGCAGGAACGCATGGCGGTCGTGCTCGATCCGAAGGATGTCGACGCGTTTGTCGCGCTCGCGCATTCCGAAAACCTCGAAGCGACGATCGTTGCGAAGGTAACGGAAGAGCCGCGTCTGGTGATGAACTGGAACGACAAGGCGATCGTCAATATTTCCCGTGAATTCCTCAACTCCAACGGCGCCGAAAAGCACGTGAACGTGCACGTCAGCGCCCCGCAGGCGATTGCGCGCGAAGTCCGCGGCACCTTTGCCGACAACGCGGCGGCGCTCGCGGAGGATCTCAACGTGTGCAGTAAGCGCGGTCTGTCCGAGCGCTTTGACTCCACCATCGGTGCGTCGACCGTGCTGATGCCGTTCGGCGGTCAGTATCAGATGACTCCCGCGCAGATCATGGCGGCGAAGCTTCCCGTGGAAGGGAAGGAGACTACCACCTGCTCGGCGATGGCGTACGGCTACAACCCGTATATCACCGAGAAGGATCCGTTTGTCGGTGCCTATCTCGCGGTGATCGAATCGGTTGCCAAGCTGGTGGCGGGCGGTACGGGCCTCGAAAATGCGTATCTGACCTTCCAGGAATATTTTGAGCGTGTCAATGCCGAGCCCAAGCGCTGGGGCAAGCCCTTTGCGGCGTTGCTCGGTGCGATGAAGGCGCAGACCGACCTCGGTCTCGGCTCGATCGGCGGTAAGGACTCTATGAGCGGTTCGTTTGAAAATATCGACGTGCCGCCGACGCTCGTATCGTTTGCGGTGTCGGTGTGCTCCACGGCAACGATCACCTCGCCCGAATTCAAAGCGGCGGGTCATACCGTGTGCCTGCTGGAGCCGACGTATCTTGCGGACGGTCGTCCCGATCCCGCGTCTTTGCAGGAGGTCTTTAAGACCGTGTCGGTGCTGATTGCGGACGGCAAGGCAGTGGCGTGTGCGACCCCGACTTACGGCGGTGTCGCCGAAGCGGTGCTTAAGATGACGCTCGGCAACCGCATTGGTCTTTCGATCGATGCCGCTGTCGATATGGATACCCTCTTCGGTTATCGTTACGGCGCGTTTGTGCTGGAAATGGCGCAGGATGCCGCGGCGGTCGGTCGTGTCCTCGGTGTGACCACCGACGAATACAAGGTGACCTACGCGGACGAAACCGTCGATATGACGGCGTGGCAGGCGGCGTACGAAGGCAAGCTCGAGCCTGTGTACGCGTGCAACATCGATTATGACAAAACGCCCGTTCCCGCGTATACGTTTGCGGCGAAGGAGCGTGTGGCGCCCGCTATCAAGGTGGCGAAGCCGCGCGTGCTGATTCCCGTGTTCCCGGGCACGAACTGCGAGTTCGATACGGCGAAGGCGTTTGCCCGTGCGGGTGCGGAGCCCGAGATCCTCGTGGTGCGCAACCTGTCGGCGGCGGATGTGTCCGCGTCGGTCGATGCGATGGTGGCGGCGGTTAAGAACAGCCAGATCATCGCGATTCCCGGCGGCTTCTCGGGCGGCGACGAGCCCGACGGCTCGGGTAAATTCATCACGGCGTTCTTCCGCAACCCCGCGATCAAGGATGCGGTGCATGAACTGCTTAACACCCGCGACGGTCTGATGTGCGGTATCTGCAACGGTTTCCAGGCGCTCATCAAGCTCGGTCTGGTGCCCTACGGTCAGATCGTGGACGG
>JAZQHP010000089.1:0-3606 GCA_045540655.1 Acutalibacteraceae bacterium | reverse complement strand
CCAGAGTCAGTCCCACAACACTAAAACGAAACCTGGCGTTGATTAACGCCAGGCCTCGTAAAGTTCTTAATTTTGTTTCTGCTCAACATCTTTGGGACATTGAACTTCAAAAAGTGTTGCACTTAGTTTGACAAATCACTCTTTCTTGACACGGATAAAAGCATTATGTATAATAAAACTGTAAACGATTTGCGGCAACGCAGGATAACCGATAAAGGAGAATAACAATGGGACACAAACGAGTTTTAAGCGTGTTGCTGACGCTGGCATTGATACTGACGACCTTGGCGGCGCTGGCGACAGGCGCTCCCGCCGCGCAGGCGGCGACCAAAAATCTCATGGGCGACATCAGCGGCGACGGCGTGTACATCACGACCTACGATGCGCAGACGCTGATGCAGGCGGTGCTGGGAGTCCGCACGTTGAATGACCGTCAAAAAATCGTCGGCGACCTCAACGGCGACGGACGCTATAACACCAGCGACGTGCGTCTTGTCATGCTCGAGGCGCTCCTGGATAAAGCGAAGGCGCCTGTGCGTGCCTTCTGGCTGACCTATTACGAAGTGGAAACGCTGTACAGCTCGGGTGTGCCCGCGACCGTTCGTACGAAGATCGACGCGCTGTTCGATGAACTGGCGGGACTCGGTACCAACACAGTGTATTTCCATGTGCGTGCCAACAGCGATGCGTACTATGATTCGGATTATTTTAATGCCTACACAGCCACCAAAACGCTCCTTGGAAAAGGCTTTGACCCGTTTGCGTATGCCGTCGAATCGGCACATGCGCGCGGTCTCAAAATCGAGGCGTGGTTTAACCCTTACCGCATCGGTTTGGACAAGGACGGCACCCGCAAAATGTGCAGCGATTGGTTCTCGCGTACCAACACCGCAGGCACTACGACGTATTACTACATCCCCAGCCGCGAATCGGTCAAAACGTTGATTGTGAACGGTGTGAAGGAAGTGGTCGATAAGTACGACATCGACGGCGTGCAGTTCGACGACTATTTCTATCCGACCGGCACCATGAGCACTTCGGCGGAAAGTTTCGAGGTTTCCGATTACAACGCCTACAAGAATGCGGGCGGCACGCTCTCACTGGAGGACTGGCGCCGTATGCATGTGTCCGACCTCGTCGCGCGGGTGTATGCCGTGACGCACACCCGCGACAACTGCGTGTTCGGCATCAGCCCGGCGGGCGACCATTTGAAAACGTACAGCTCGATGTACGGCGATGTGTACACCTGGATGAAGTATCCCGGTTATATCGATTATATTGCGCCGCAGTTGTATTTCGGCTTTAATAACGCCTACTCGCCGTTTACCGAAACTCAGACCGAATGGGAGGACCTGCCTCGCCGTAAGGGACTGTCGATGGTAGCCGGTCTGGCATTCTACAAGACCGGCATGGTCAAAGACTCCAATGCCGGCACCGCGGGGCAATACGAATGGGCGAACAACAACGACATCATGTCTCGCCAGATCAATCAGACTAAATCCATCGGTTGGGACGGCGCGGCGTTCTTCAGCTACAGCTCCATGACGAGCTTTACCGATCGCAACTCGACCGTTGCCAAAGCGGATATGACCTCTGCTTGCAAGGCGTGGACCGTGTTCCAATAATAACGGATGGCTCAGACGGCTGTCGCTTTTTCAAAGGCGACAGCCGTTTTTTGCATTTCTCGCATTGACATTCGGATCACGGATTGGTATACTGGACAAAGATACTCTTGTGTAGCGAAATAAGGAGAGAGTGCCCATGGATATGCATACATTATGTCGTACAATCGCCGCCGAAGGCGCGGTGCTTCTGAAGAATGAAGGTGGTGTATTGCCGCTGGCGAAAGGCGCGCGCGTGGCGCTGTTCGGTCGTGCGCAGACCTTTTATTATAAGAGCGGCACCGGCTCGGGCGGTCTGGTGCATATTGACCACGAGCCGTGTGTGCTGGAGTCGCTGTCGGCGTGCGATGAGCTGGTCCTGGATCGGGAACTGATCGCGCAGTACACTGCCTGGGTGGAAACGCATCCGTTTTCCGACGGCGGCGGACAATGGGCGAGTGAACCGTGGTATCAGGAGGAAATGCCGCTGACGGAGGAGACCGTCGCGGCGGCATCCGCGCGCAATGAGGCGGCGATCATCGTGTTTGCCCGAACGGCGGGTGAAGATCACGATAACGCCGATACCGAAGGCGGTTATCGCCTGACAGCGGAGGAGGAACGCCTCCTGTCGTTGGTGACGGCGCAGTTTACGCGCGTTATCGTGGCACTCAATGTCGGCAATCTCATTGACACCTCGTTTATGGAGCGCTATCCCGTGTCGGCACTGCTGTATCTGTGGCAGGGCGGCATGGAAGGCGCGAATGCTTTTGCCGACCTGCTGTGCGGCAAAACCTCTCCCTGCGGCAAACTGACCGATACCGTGGCGCTCCGCCTGGAAGATGTGCCGTCCCATGCACATTTCGGTGACCGCGATAAAAACATCTACGCCGAAGACATCTATGTCGGCTATCGTTATTTTGAAACCTTCGCGCCGTCGGCAGTGCAGTATCCGTTCGGCTATGGATTGACCTATACCACGTTCGACACGGCGTATACGGCTGTCGAAACCGGCGGCACCGTTACCGTACAGGCGGTCGTGACCAATACGGGTGCTCATGCCGCCAAGGATACGCTGGAAGTATACATGCAATCCCCGTGCGGCAAGCTCGGCACGCCGTCTCGGCGACTCGTGGCATTTGCCAAAACCCCGACGCTCGCACCCGGTGAAACGGCAACCGTGACGGCAACATTTGCGCTCAGTGATGCGGCGTCTTATGATGACAGCGGTTGCACGGGACATCGTTCTTGCTACGTGCTGGAAGCGGGCGACTATACCGTGTTTGCCGGGTCCGATGTGCGCGCGGCGGATGCCGTGCTGACGGTGCATGTGGACGAGCTGATCGTGACGCAGGCGCTGGAGGAAGCGATGGCACCGGTGGAGCCGTTTGAGCGGTGGTGCGCGATTGAAAAGGACGGTCAGCGCGTCCTGTCGGTGCAGGATACGCCCTTGTCGACGGTGGATACGGAGGCGCGCATCGCGTCACGCCGACCGTCGGCGGTGCCCTTTACGGGAGACCGCGGATTCACGCTCAAAAGCGTAGCGGACGGAGCGTGCTCGATGGATGAATTTGTGGCACAGCTCTCGGACGATGATCTGGCGGCACTCACCTGCGGTGAAGGTATGAACAGCCCGAAGGCCACCCCCGGTACGGGTGGTGCGCTCGGCGGTCAGACCGAATCGCTCTCGCGCTTCGGCATCCCTGTGTGTGCGGTGACGGATGGTCCGTCGGGCATCCGTCTGGATTCGGGCGAAAAAGCCAGTTCCATCCCGAACGGCACTTTGCTGGCATCGACCTGGGATGTCGCGCTCGTGGAGGAACTCTACCGCCGCGTCGGCGAGGAACTGAAGCGCTATCATGTGGACGCCCTGCTCGGTCCCGGCATCAACATTCATCGCCATCCGCTGTGCGGACGCAATTTTGAATACTATTCCGAAGATCCGTTGTTGTCAGGCAAAATTGCCGCGGCGGTGACGCGCGGCGGGGCAGCGCACGGCGCCTTCGCC
>JAZQHP010000088.1:0-55522 GCA_045540655.1 Acutalibacteraceae bacterium | reverse complement strand
CATCGAAAACGATGACACAAGGTCTTCAAAATTACTATATTGTTTGCTTTTGCAGTGATTTATCTAATCGAGAAAGGATAAAAGAAATTGCCCCGAAGAGGATAAATCAAATTTGCTGATACACCTGAGATTATGCCCACTCGATGGTGCCGGTGGGCTTCGGGGTGAGGTCGTAGACGACACGGTTGATGCCGTCGACTTCGGTGATGATGCGGTTGACGATGGAAGTCGGATCGTAGCCATGTCGTTCTGTGAGCCAAGGAGTTGGGGAAACATGTTGTCTTCCTAAGACCGCTTGGCCTCCGACTTGTTAGTATTATTCCCACTCGATGGTGCCGGTGGGCTTCGGGGTGAGGTCGTAGACGACACGGTTGATGCCGTCGACTTCGGTGATGATGCGGTTGACGATGGTATGGAGCACCGCGTAGGGGATTTCCTCGATGGTGGCGGTCATCGCGTCGACCGTGTTCACGGCGCGGATGACGGCGGGCCAGCCTTCGTAGCGCTTATCGTCCTTCACGCCGACGCTCTTCATATCGGGAACGGCGATGAAGTATTGCCATACGGTGTTGGCAAGACCGCTCTTGTCGAACTCCTCGCGCAGGATCGCGTCCGCTTCACGAAGCGCATGCAGACGGTCGCGGGTGATCGCGCCCAGGCAACGCACACCGAGACCCGGGCCGGGGAACGGCTGACGATATACCATCGCGTGGGGCAGACCGAGGGCTTCGCCCACGACGCGCACTTCGTCTTTGAACAGCAGTTTGACGGGCTCGACGAGCTCCATCTTCATATCTTCGGGCAGACCGCCGTCGTTGTGGTGTGCCTTGACACCGTTGCGGCTTTCGAGAATATCGGGATAGATCGTGCCCTGGGCGAGAAATTCCAGGTCGCCGCCCTCGTAGAGCTTGCGGGCTTCTTCGACGAACACGTCGATGAATTCGCCGCCGATGATCTTACGCTTCTGCTCGGGATCGGACACACCGGCGAGCTTGCCGAGGAAGCGGTCGGTCGCATCCACGTACACCAGTTGGGCATCCAGTTCGTTGCCGAACGTCTCGACGACCTGCTCGCTTTCGTTCTTGCGCATCAGTCCGTGGTTGACATGGACGCACACAAGCTGTTTGCCGATGGCTTTGATGAGCAGCGCGGCCACGACCGAGCTGTCCACACCGCCCGACAGCGCGAGCAGGACCTTCTTGTCACCGACCTGTTCGCGGACCGCCGCGATCTGCTCGGCGATGAACTGCTCGGCGAGCTCTTTGGTGGTGATGCGTTGCATGGATTCGGGTCTGACTTCCGTTCTTTCCATATTCAGTTCCTCCGATCAGTCGTTGGTGTAGTTATCGAAATAGCCCTGCACAAGCACGATGGGCGTACCTTTGTCGCCCGAGCCGCTGGTCAGGTCGCACAGCGAGCCGATCAGGTCGGTCAGCTGGCGGGGGGTGGTGCCTTGCGACGCCATGTTGCCGACGAGGTCATCCTGCTTCTGGCGGATGCTCTGCGAGATGGCGGCTTTGAGTTCGTCGCCCGACAGATCCTTGAAATCGTTGTCGGCAAGGTATTTCAGCTTGAGTTCGTTGGGCGTGCCGACGAGACCGTCGGTGAACGCGGGGGGGACGACGGGATCCGCCAGCTCCCAGATCTTGCCGCGGGGATCCTTGAACGCGCCGTCGCCGTAGACCATCACTTCCACGTGCTTGCCTGTGGCGTCGAGGATGCGCTTCTGGATATCCAGCACGAGATCCTGGCATTCGCGGGGGAACAGCTTGACGGTGTCTTCGGTCGATTTGTTCGAGCCGAGCAGACCGTAAGCGGTGTTGTAACCGCTGCCGTTGACGGGAGCGTTGAGGATGTCGTCCAGGCCGCACACCACCTTGGCGCCTGCCGCTTTCAGGATGCGCTTGGTGCGGGCACGGGTGTGAATGTCGCAGGTGAGGATGTGGTCGGCATAGTCGAGGATCGCGCGCGCCTGATTGGCGAACACAATTTCCACCTCGGCGCCGGCGTCGCGCACCAGCTCTGCATAGTAATCCACGTAATCCACGCCCGTGAAGGGGTGCAGATTCACGCCGAACAGCTCGCGATAGCGTTCGAGCGAGAGCACATCGGAATAGGGGTTTACGCCCGCTTCATCCAGCAGATCCAGGCTGACCAGCTCGTTGCCGACCTCGTCGGACGGATAGCTGAGCATCAGCACGACCTTCTTGGCGCCTTTGGCGATACCGCGCAGGCAGATCGCAAAACGGTTGCGGGAGAGAATGGGGAAGATCACGCCCACAGTGCCTCCGCCGAGCTTCTCTTTCACATCGGCGGCAATATCGTCCACCGAGGCGTAGTTTCCTTGGGCGCGGGCAACGATGGATTCGGTGATGGAGATCACATCGCGGTCATGCAGGGGGAAGCCTTCGCTTTGGGCGGCGGCAAGGACGCTGTCGGCGACGATGGCGGCGAGGTTGTCCCCTTTGCGGATGATGGGGCAACGGATACCGCGGGAAACAGTACCGACAAGACGGGCGGATTCAGACATAAGCAGTCTTCCTTTCTGGTGGGGTCAGAGCCCCGAAATCACAAGGCGCGGACGCCCTGTGTGAATACCATGTGTGCATTACGAAGGTATTATATATGATAGATACGCTTCTTGCAAGGGGAAAAGCGCAATTTTTTGCGCGTGTTTTCAATTTTTTTACAGGTTACGCACCGCCAAAAGGCAGGGCGAGTGCTCGTTTCTGTCGTTTTCGGACAGGTTTGCGACGATTCCGAAGCAAATTTGCAACTTCGGGCGATCGGCGTTGCAAAACAGCGGTTACTCTTCGTCCAGCATCAGCGTGGAGGAGTCGTCGTTGACGCTCTGCATGATGTCCGCCACGTCCCGTTTCTTCATGGCATAGAACGAAAACGCCACAGCGGGGATGAGCAATACGAGCGGGAAGAGGGCGGAATAATGCTGGCACAGGAGTGCCGTGAAGTCCAGCCCGCGTCCGTTGACGCCCACGAGCGGATCGAACGGAAACAGCAGACCGAGACGGTACACATACGGGATAAAGAAGCCCGCTCCGGCGAGCGACAGCCCGCATCCGATGAGGGACAGCCACGGCTTCTGCCGATAGAGAAACCAGGCGACCGCGGCGGTGCCCAGCAGGAGCAACACCAGCCCGATGGCGCCGATGGGCAGAATGGAGCGCAGGGCGTTGATTTCGGCAACGTCGGTGTTGATCGATTCGTACGCACCGCGGTTCAATTCGCCGCGCATCACGCTTTGCAGCAAGAACTGGAACGCGACTGCCAGAGCCGTGAGGATGCAAGCGGTCAGTCCGAGCCATCTGGCGCGCGAATCGGCTTTCGCGGCGCTGATGCGCAGTTGTTCACATTCTTCGCGTCGCCGCGCAAGTTTTTCCCGGTTCCGACGACCCTTACCCATAGGATAGCCTCCTTGACGGCATCGCATTCCTTTGCGCGGTGCCGCGTGTTAAAAAATACACATCCAGTATACCAAAAAACGCCCCGCAACGCAATCATTTTGCGGAAGTTTTTGTAAAAAAGCCGACAAACGGGGGAGAATTTCACAATTTGTGCAAATATCGTTGCAAAAAAGTTGAAAGGTGGTTAAAATATTGTTCATACAAAGTGTGAAAAATCTGGTACAATAAAGTCAAGCCGAGAAGAATGAAAAAAGGAGAAGATGACAATGGCTGTTACCAAAATCATGATCGTGGATGACGACAGCAACATTTGCGAACTGCTTCGGTTGTATCTGGAAAAGGAAGGCTTTTCGACGGTGATCGCCCGCAACGGTATGCAGGCGCTGGATCTGTTTGCCGCCGAGACTCCCGACCTGATCCTGCTCGATGTGATGATGCCCGAGCTGGACGGCTGGCAGGTGTGCCGCGAAATCCGCAAAAAGAGCAATTGCCCCATCATTATGATCACCGCCAAAGGCGAGGTGTTCGACAAGGTGCTCGGTCTGGAGCTCGGCGCGGACGACTATATGGTCAAGCCGTTCGAGAACAAAGAAATGGTCGCCCGCGTGAAGGCGGTGCTTCGCCGCACCAACGCGACCGAGCGCCGTGACGTCCGCGAGGTGTCCTACGACGGACTGTATATCAACATGGAAAACTACGAACTGCGCGTGCGCGGTGTCGTGGTCAGCACGCCCCCCAAAGAGATGGAGCTCATCTACCATCTCGCGAGCAATCCCAATCGCGTGTACACCCGCGATCAGCTGCTCGACGAAGTGTGGGGCTTTGAGTATTACGGCGACAGCCGCACCGTGGACGTCCACGTCAAGCGCCTGAGAGAAAAGCTCGACGGCGTGTCCGATCAGTGGGAGCTCAAAACGGTGTGGGGCGTCGGATACAAATTCGACGTGAAGGATTGATCGCTCATGTTCAAGAGCGTATTTTCCAAATATTACGTGATCCTGTCGTTGCTGATCACCGCAACGCTGTGCGGACTGGGTATTGTGCAGATGATCTTTTTCAACAATTACTGGATCGACGACAAGCGCACCCAGATGACCGAAAACAGCGCGCAGATCGCCGCGCAGACCGTGCAGATGACGTCGCGCGTGCCGCATGCTCCCGACACCTATGTGATCGCGCCGCATACCATCGAGCCGATCCTGAATCTGATGGCGGGCGCGACGCACACGGAGATTTACATCGCCGATGCGGACGGTGCCGTGCTGATCTATGCGCCGACGGATACGGCGCGGTCTTATACGATCCCGTCGCAAAGTCTGGCACTGATGGACGGCGAATATTTTGAGGTCGGCACGCTCGGCGGGATGTTCCCATCGATGCGGTATGTGGCGACCGCCCCCATCTGCATGGACGGCGACCAGCTCATCGGCTACGTGGTGACGGCGATGCCTGCGGACGGTCTGATGACCTACCTGAAGGACATCGGCAAAACCTATCTGATGTCGGCGGTGATGGTCCTGCTGGTGCTGTTCGTGGTCATCTACCTGCTGACCTACCGTCTGGTGCGTCCGCTACGCGAAATGGCGGCGGCGACCCACCGCTTTGCGGAAGGGGATTTCAGCTACCGCATCACGGTGCGCGGCAAAGACGAGGTGGCTCAGCTGGCGACGGCACTCAACTCCATGGCGGTGTCGCTCTCCTCGACGGAGAATATGAGCCGCAGTTTTGTGGCGAATATTTCGCATGAGCTCAAAACGCCCATGACCACCATCAGCGGCTTTATCGACGGCATCCTCGACGGCACGATCCCGCCCGACCGCCAGGCGCACTACCTGCGCATTGTGTCGGATGAGGTGCGGCGGCTGTCGCGGCTGGTCAAGTCGATGCTGGATCTGTCCCGCATCGACAACGGCACGGTGGCGCTCAAACCAACGACGTTTGATCTGACGGAGGCGGCGTGCAGTGCACTGTTGTCCTTTGAACAGCGCATCGAGGATAAGCGCGTGCGCATCGAAGGGCTCGCCGATTGCGAGCGGACGATGGTGACGGCGGATTACGATCTGATCGGGCAGGTGGTGTACAACCTGCTGGACAACGCGGTGAAATTTGTGGATGAGGACGGCGAGATCACCGTGCGCATCTACCGCGAAAAAGGGCGGATCTGTTGTGCGATTCGCAACAGCGGCGCGGGACTGGCTCCCGAGGAGATGCCGCTGGTATTTGAACGATTCTATAAAACCGACCGCTCCCGCAGTCTGGATAAGACGGGTGTCGGGCTCGGTCTGTATATTGTCAAAACCGTGATCAATCTGCATCGGGGCGAGATTTATGTCCGCTCGGTGCAGGGAGAATATTGTGAATTTGTGTTTTGGTTACCCGACACGGCGGCGGATCCCGCCCCGCGGCACGGTGCACCCAATAAGAAAGGCAGGAATGACCCATGACAAAGTGGTATCATGAGGACCCCTCGGAAGGCGCGTTGTCTCCCGAAGATAACGGCACATCCACCCAACCGCCCGCGGCACCGACCGCTCCTGTGACAGCTCCGACGGTCGATCCGACTCCCGTGGCGGAGCCGACTCCCGCAGCAGAACCGACCCCCGCGACATATGAACCGTGGATCGGCACGCCTCCCGCGCCGCCGGCACCTCCCGCGCCGCCGGCACCTCCGGTTCACGCGCCGACGCCGACGCCGACCCCGGGTGGCTATTACGGGGCGCCCCGTTCGCCTTATGCGACGCCGCCTGCGCCCGTGCCGCCTGCACCGCCCCGTCCACCTAAGAAAAAGGGCAACGCGGCGGTGGTGATCCTGTCGGTGGTGTGTGCGCTGGCATTGCTGGCGTGCGGTGTGCTCGGTGTGGCGGTCTGGCAAAGCGGCAACGATCATAGCGATCGCCATGACGGAGGCTACGAATCCGAATATAAAGATCCGACGCAGGACGACGGCGGGGATGCAGGAAACGTCAACGAGGACGGACCGACCCTGCAGATTTCCGATGCTCACGCGGATAACGACGGCGGCTTGTCCACGAACGAGATCGTGGAACGCAACCTGGATGCGACCGTGGTGCTGACGATGTATCAGCCTGCCGCCTCCATCAATGATTATTACGGGTATCCCTTCGGCGGCACCTCGTCGGAGCTGGTCAAAGCGAGCGAAGCGTCGGGCATCATTATGTCCGAGGACGGCTATATCATTACGAACAGCCACTGCGTGTTCAATGAGGAGACCCGACAGGAATACGCCCGCATCGACGTGACGCTGTATAACGGCGATGTGCACGAGGATGTGACGATCGTCGGTTACGATCCGACGACCGATCTGGCGGTCATTAAGATCGACGCGAACAACCTGCATGTGGCGGAATTCGGCGATTCGTCGGCGCTCTCGCTGGGCGACCGCGTCGTGACGCTCGGCAACAGCGGCGGTTTGCAGTGGTCGGTGTCGCAGGGCGTGCTGTCCGGACAGGCGCGCGACGTCTATGAAGATACGGGCTACGCGATCAAATGCCTGCAGGTTGACGCGGTCATCAACCCCGGCTCGTCGGGTGGCCCGCTGATCAACGCGTACGGTCAGGTGGTCGGTGTCAACTCCGCGAAGATCGTGCTCACGGGCTATGAAGGTCTCGGCTTCTCGATCCCGATCAACGAGGCAAAAGAGGTCATTGACGATCTGGTGAAATACGGCTATGTCAAGGGCCGTGTGGCGCTGGGTATCACGGGACGTACCATCACGTCGATCGGCTACGAGGGCTTTATGATCGACGAGATCGCCGCAGATTCGGCGTTCAAGGGCACGCAGGCGCGCCCGGGCGATATCATCACGCACGTGGACGGGGTCCGCGTGATGGATTACAGCGAAATGCGCGCGGAGCTGACGAGCCATGAGGTGGGTGACGTGGTCACGCTGTCGCTTATCCGTCTGAATCAGCAAACGCGTCAGGTTTACGATTTCACGGTGGACGTGACGTTGCAGGAAAGCAAATAACAACCGATGATTACCCCGCCGACGACTGCGGTCGTCGGCGGGGTATGCGGTCGTGTCAAAACTTTTTTGAGAAAAAGGCTTGACAACGCGCATTCCCGATGGTATACTCATTTGGCAAACAAAGCAAAGCGTCGCCCGCTTTCACCTGCGGATTCCGTTCCAACAGGTCAATACTGTTCAAAGCTCTTTCGGGGGCTGAAGGTGTTGTGCGCGGGCTGATGCAGTCCGCGTTTTTGTTTTGCGATCATATTTTGGAGGTGCGTTCACATCGCTACGAAAGAAACGCAAATCAATGAGCAGATCCGCGACGCCGAAGTGCGCGTGATCGGCGAAGACGGTGAACAGCTCGGTGTTATGTCCGCGCGCGACGCGCAAAAGCTCGCCGACGAGCGCGAACTCGATCTCGTGAAGATCGCGCCCAACGCGCAACCCCCTGTCTGCCGCATTATGGATTACGGCAAATATCGCTTCGAGCAAGCGAAGCGCGAGAAGGAAGCCCGCAAGAATCAGCGTGTGGTGGAGGTCAAAGAGGTGCGCCTCGGACTCAACATCGACGTGGCGGATTTCCAGACGAAAGCGCGTCATGCCATCCGCTTCATTCAGGGCGGAGACAAAGTCAAGGTGTCCATCCGCTTCCGCGGTCGTGAAATGGGCCATCCCGAGATCGGGTTGGAAATCATGCAGCGTTTCGCCGAAGAAGTGAAGGAACACGCCGTGGTGGAAAAGCCCGCCAAGATGGAAGGACGTCACATGCTGATGTTCCTCGCCCCCAAGCCCGCCAAATAACCGACAGCATGTCGTTTACTGTTTGGATTTGTTGAAATAAAAAAGGAGGATTCCCATTATGCCGAAGATCAAAACGCACAGCGGCGCGAAGAAACGCTTTAAGCTCAGCAGCAGCGGTAAGGTGCTTCGCGGTCACGCGTACAAATCGCACATCCTGAACAAGAAGACTACCAAGCGCAAGAGAAACCTGCGCAAGGTGACCGTGGCCGACAAGACCAATGTCGCTCAGGTCAAGCGCTTGATTCCCTACAAATAATCGCAGGAAACGGAGGTAATTCAACATGGCTCGTATTAAAGGCGCACTTGCTACGCGCAAAAGAAGAAAAAAGGTTCTGAAGCTCGCGAAGGGCTATTACGGTGCAAAGCACAAGCTGTTTAAGACCGCGAAGGAAGCGGTTATGAAGTCCGGTCAATATGCGTACATTGGCCGTCGTCAAAAGAAGCGCGACTTCCGTCGTTTGTGGATCACCCGCATCTCCGCGGCTGCGAAGATGAACGGCATGAACTATTCCACCTTCATGAACGGCCTCAAGAAGGCGGGCATCACCCTCAACCGCAAGATGCTTGCGGAGCTGGCGGTGTCCGATGCTGCCGCATTCACCGCGCTGGTGGAGAAGGCAAAGGCCGCGTTATAATCAGCGACAACTGCGTCCGCCGATCTTCGGCGGGCGCTTGTTTGCTATTTTGGGAGCGTCAAAAAACCGCGAAAAGGGGGTGTCGGCATGGAGCTGACCAGTCGGGAGAACCCGCTTGTGAAGGAATGTGTCAAGCTGTTGTCCGACGCCAGAGCACGTCGCAAAAGCGGTCGTTTTGTGGTGGAAGGCGCGCGTCTGTGTGAGGACGCGGCGCGGTCGGGAGTGGTGATCGAAGCCGCTCTTGCCACGACGTCGGCAATGCAAAAGTATGCCGACCGCTGGGACGTGATCGGTGCCGCGGCGCGCCGCACCTGCACCATGAGCGACGCGGTTGCCAAGGCGCTGTCCGACACGGGCTCGCCGCAGGGCATTCTCTGTCTGTGCGCGATTCCCGACGCGGCAACGTGGGACTGTCGTCCCGACGGGCGCTATCTGGCGCTCGAGAATCTGCAGGATCCCGGCAACCTCGGCACGGTCATCCGCACCGCCGAGGCGCTCGGTATTGACGGCATTTTGCTGTCGGGCGGTTGCTGTGATCTGTACAACCCGAAGGTTCTGCGCGCCAGCATGGGCGGCGTGTTTCGCTCGCCGTTGCTGGTGTGCGACGATTTTTATGAGCGGCTGACCGCGCTCGGCAGGCAGATGCCCGTGCTCGCGTGTGTGGTGGATGCCGATGCAACGCCGATCCCTTCGCTTCGCCTTGACGGCGCGGTGGCGGTCATCGGCAACGAAGGCAACGGACTGACCGCCGATGCGGTCGCCGCCTGCTCACACCGCGTCACCATCCCGATGACGGGACGTGCCGAATCGCTCAATGCGTCGATGGCGGCGGGCATCCTGATGTGGGAGCTGTGCCGTCCGCGCGGTGGGGAGGTCTGACAATGGAACGAGCCATCGTCTGGATGTGGTTGCAACACGCCATCGGCGTCGGACAACCTCAAAGCGAAGCGATCCTGCGGGACGAACGTTCCGTCGAAGATCTGTATGCCCTGACGGAGTATCCGTCGTCCTGGGCACTCACCGCCGAGCAAAGCCACCGCCTGAAGGACAAGGATCTGTCCGAGATGCGCGCGGTTTACAAGGAACTGGAAGCGCTTGGTGCGTGGGTGATGACCCCCGAGGATCCGTCGTTTGACGCGATGTTCGGCGGTATGTATGCGCCGCCGCTCGCGCTGTACGGCAAGGGAGCGCGCATTCGTTCGGAGGATGCGCCCGCGATTGCGGTCGTCGGCACGCGCCGTCCCGATGAAGCAGGTGTGCTGACCACCCGTTGCCTGAGCGCAGGACTGGCGGCAAGCGGCGCGATCATTATCACGGGCGGTGCCCGCGGACTGGACAGCGAAGCCATCAAAGCCGCGCTCGACGAGGGCGGTCGATGCATCTCCTTTCAGGCATGCGGCATCGACGTGGACTACCCGAAGGAAACCGCACCGATCCGCCGCGCCCTGCTGGAGCACGGCGGCACCCTGCTGACGGAATTTCCGATCGGCGCGCCGGCGCTTCGCCATCATTTCCGCATCCGCAACCGTCTCATCAGTGCCGCCGCCCGCGGCACACTCGTCACTCAGGCACCGCTCGGAAGCGGCGCATTGCTGACCGCATCCTGGGCGCGGGAGCAGGGGCGGGATGTGTTTGTGGCACCGGGTGCCGTGGGCACACCCGCGAGCGTCGGCAGTAACGAACTGCTCAAGGACGGCGCCAAGCCCGTCACCAACACCGCCGATATTCTGGTGGAATATCTGGCGCGTTATCCGTTCACATTGCACATCGATCGGGCGGCAGATGCCGAAAAGCGTGCCGCCGACAAAGTGCGCAGGGAAGCGGCACAGCCGCCTTCCTTCTCTGTACATAAGCCCGAACCGCCGCGCGAACAGCCGACGCTGAAAGTCGCGCAACCGCAGGCGGAGATACGGTTTGTGCCCTGTCCCGTGTCGGCGAGTGAGCCGATGCGGCAGGTATACGACGCGTTATCGGACGAGCCTGTCAGCGTGTCCGAGCTCGCGCGAACACTCAACACGGCGGTCGCGTCCGTGTTGTCGTCGCTGACCATGCTGGAGCTTCAGGGCGCGGTGCGCTGTGAAGCGGGACAGCGATATGCTCTGAAACGGGAGCATCCTTAATTTTACGTGCAAGTTTGAAAAAGCGAGGTACGCAAAGTATGGCAACGTTGATTATTGTGGAGTCACCTACCAAGGTGAAGACCATTCAGAAATATCTGGGCGACGGCTATCGTGTGATGGCGTCCACGGGACACATCCGCGATCTGCCCAAAACCCTGCTGGGTGTGGATATCGAAAAGGGCTTCAAGCCCCGCTATGTCGATATCCCCGGCAAATCCGCGCTCATTCGTCAGTTGCGGGAAGCGGCGGCGGAATGCGACACCGTGTTGCTCGCCACCGACCCTGACCGCGAAGGCGAAGCGATTTCGTGGCATCTGGCGCAGATCCTGCGCATCGATCCCGCCACGGCAAACCGCGTGGAATTCAATGAAATCACCAAAACGGGTATCACGGCGGGTCTGGCGAATCCCCATTCCCTCGACATGAATCTCGTCAACGCGCAACAGGCGCGCCGTATCCTCGACCGCATCGTGGGCTATAAGATCAGCCCCTTCCTGTGGAAGAAGATCCGCAAGGGTCTGTCGGCGGGCCGTGTGCAGTCGGCGGCGGTGCGCATCGTGGTGGACCGCGAGGAGGAGATCCGCGCGTTTGTCAGCGAGGAATACTGGACGATCGACGCGAAGCTGTCCAAGGGCGCGAAGGGACGGCAGTTCCCCGCGAAGCTCTACGGCGACGCGAACGGCAAGCTCGCCGTCTCCAATGAGGAGCAGGCGGAGGATATCCTGTCGAAACTGCGCGAAGCGGTGTACACGGTGCAGAAAGTGAAGCGCGGCGTGCGTCGCCTGCAACCCGCGCCCCCGTTCATCACCTCGTCGCTCCAGCAGGAAGCCAACCGCCGTCTCGGCTTTGCCGCGCGGCGCACGATGCAGACGGCGCAGGAGCTGTACGAAGGCGTGGACATCAAAAACGTCGGCACGATGGGTCTGATCACCTACATGCGTACCGACAGCCTGCGCATTTCCGAGGAAGCGCGTGCCGCGGGCAACGCCTACATCGAAGCGACCTACGGCAAGGATTACCTGCCCGATAAGCCGCGCTATTTCAAGAGTAAGGCGAGTGCGCAGGATGCGCACGAAGCGATCCGTCCGTCGACGCCGTCGCTGACCCCCGATCAGGTGAAGGGCTCGCTGACCTCCGATCAATATCGCCTGTACAAGCTCATCTGGGAGCGCTTTATCGCGAGCCTGATGGCAAACTGTGTACAGGACACCTGCCAGGCGGACATCGAAGCCGCTGGCTATATTTTCAAAGCCTCGGGCTACACCGTGCGCTTTGACGGCTTCACGACGCTGTACGAGGAAGCCGCCGACGAAAAGAGCGAGGCGGGCGTGGCGTTGCCCGCGTTTGAGGAGGGGGACGTGCTGACCCTGCGCGATCTGAGCGGCAACCAGCACTTTACCCAGCCGCCTCCCCGTTACACGGAAGCGACGCTCGTCAAAGCGTTTGAGGAAAAGGGCATCGGTCGCCCGTCGACCTACGCCCCGACCATTTCCACCATCCTCTCGCGGGAATACATCGAGCGGGAAGGCAAAACGCTCAAACCCACGCCGCTGGGCGAGATTACGACCCAACTGATGAAGGAACAATTCCCGCAGATTGTCGATGTGAAGTTCACCGCACAGATGGAGGAGAGCCTCGACGACGTGGAAAGCGGCAAGACCGATTGGGTGCAGACATTGGATACCTTCTACCGCGATTTTGCCAAAACGCTTGACAAGGCGGAGGCATCGCTCGGCGGGGAACGCATCCGCGTGCCCGATGTGGAAAGCACCGAGCTGTGTGAGCTGTGCGGTCGCCGCATGGTCATCAAATCGGGACGCTTCGGCAAGTTCCTTGCCTGTCCCGGCTACCCCGATTGCAAAAACACCAAGCCGCTCATCGAAAAGACGGCGGGTGTCTGCCCCAAGTGCGGCGGCGCGATCGTGGCGAAAAAGAGTAAAAATAACCGCAAATTCTTCGGATGCGTCAACTATCCGAAATGCGATTTCGTGACCTGGAACGAGCCCGTATCCCAGGTGTGCCCCACCTGCGGCAAGACCATGTTCCGCAAGAAGGGCAAAAACGGCGGCGTGTTCTGCGCTACCGAGGGATGCGGTAAAAAGAAAGGGGACCCCGCATGAGAGCGACGGTGATCGGCGGGGGACTGGCGGGCTGTGAAGCGGCATGGGCGCTGGCGAATGCGGGCGTGGACGTGACGCTGTACGAAATGAAGCCCGTTGCCTTTTCTCCCGCTCACAAGCAGGCGTTTCTGGCGGAGCTGGTGTGCTCCAACTCGCTCAAAGCGATGCGGGTGGGCAGTGCCGCCGGGCTTCTCAAGGAGGAGATGCGCCGACTGGGATCCGTGTGTATGCAGGTTGCCGATACCTGCGCGGTGCCGGCGGGCGGCGCGCTTGCCGTGGACCGCGACGCGTTCGCGCGCGGCGTGACCGAGGCGATCGAACAGCATGAGCGCATCACCGTGGTGCGGCGGGAGATCACCGAGATTCCCGCCGAAGGCGTGACCGTGATCGCCAGCGGACCGCTGACCTCCGAAGCCCTGAGCGCCGAGCTGACGGCGCGTTTCGGCGAGGGCTTGCATTTTTACGATGCCGCCGCTCCCATTGTGACGGCGGACAGCATTGATCCGACCTGCTCGTTTGCCGCGTCCCGTTACGGACGCGAGGAGGGCGAGCGGGAGCAGGAAACGATGGGGGATTATATCAATTGCCCCATGAACAAAGAAGAATACGAGGCGTTTCACGACGCGCTCATCCACGCCGAGCGTGCGCCGCTCCATGAGTTTGATGCGCAGCATCAGCCGACGGTGTACGAGGGCTGTATGCCCATTGAGGTGCTCGCCTCGCGCGGCAAGGATGCCATCCGCTTCGGACCGATGAAGCCCGTCGGACTGCGCGATCCCCGCACAGGGCATCGCCCGTGGGCGGTGCTGCAACTGCGGCGGGAGAACAAAGAGGGAACGCTTCTCAACCTGGTCGGTTTTCAGACCAACCTGAAATTCCCCGAGCAACGCCGTGTGTTCGGCATGATCCCCGCCCTGAAAAACGCCGAGTTTGTGCGGTACGGGGTGATGCACCGCAATACCTTTCTCGATTCCCCGCACCTGCTGACCCCGACCTATGCGCTTCGCGAGGACGGGCGGCTGTTTTTTGCGGGACAGATGACGGGTGTGGAAGGCTACATGGAATCCGCGTCATCCGGACTGCTGGCGGGACTCAACGCCGCGGCGATGCTTCGCGGTCTGCCGTCGGTGGTGTTGCCCACCGACACGATGATGGGGCGTCTGGCGCAGTACGTCAGCGGCTATGAAGGACGTGATTTTCAGCCGATGGGCGCGAATTTCGGCATTCTCGCGCCGCTCGACACCCCCATCCGCGACAAGCGTCTGCGCTATGAAGCGCTCAGTGCCCGCGCCCTCGAGGCGCTCGATACGGTGCTGATGACGCACGCGTTATTTCAAGAAAAGTGAGGAAAAACCTATGCGAGTGATTGTGGATGCCTTCGGCGGTGACAACGCGCCGCTCGAAATCATCAAAGGCTGTGCCCAGGCTGTGAAGGAATACGGTCACACCGTGATCCTGACGGGCAACGAAGAGATCATCCGCCGTGTGGCGGCGGAGAACAAGCTGTCGCTCGACGGCATGGAGATCCTGCACTGCGAGGATGTCATCACCATGCACGATGCCCCGCGCAGCATCATGCGTGAACATAAAAACTGCTCGATGGCGGTCGGCATGCGCGCTCTCGCCGAAGGACAGGGCGACGCGTTCGTCTCCGCGGGCAGTACGGGAGCGCTCCTGATGGGCGGCACGTTCATCGTCAAGCGCATCAAAGGCATTTCCCGCCCCGCGCTCGCGTCCATCCTGCCGACCGAGGGCGGTCCGGCGATGCTTCTCGATTCGGGTGCGAACGTCGACTGCCGCGCGTCCATGCTGATGGAATTTGCGCGTATGGGCAGTATTTACATGACGAGTGTGATGGGCGGCGGCAAGCCTGCCCGCGTGGGTCTGCTCAACGTCGGCACGGAGGATACCAAGGGCGGCGAACTGCAACATGAAACCTTCGCTCTGCTTAAAGAGAGCGACCTGAACTTCATCGGCAACATCGAGGCGCGGCAGGTGCCGTTCGGGGAAGCGGATGTCATCGTGGCGGACGGCTTCGGAGGCAACGTATTGCTCAAGACCATGGAAGGCACCGCCGACATGATCCTCGGTAACCTCAAGCGCATTTTCAAAGCGAACCCCATAACGGCGCTCGGTTATCTGTGCATCAGCGGACCGATGAAGGCGTTCCGCAAAAAGATGTCCACCTCCGAATACGGCGGAGCGCCGCTTCTCGGCGTGCAGAAGCCGGTGCTCAAAGCGCACGGCAACGCGAGCGCCAAAGCGATCAAAAACGCGGTGCGCGTGGTGGCGGAATTTGCCGCCGCGGGCGTGGTGGAGCAGATTGCCGCCGCGGTGCAGGAGCAGGAAGCAGGCGAGGACGCATGACGGTATTTGAATATGTCCGCGGCTTTCTGTGCGAACGCACAGGCTGTGACTACGAGGACGTATGTCTCGCCGCCACGTTTGACGAACTGAATGTGGCGGATTTTGAGCGCGAAGCGCTCGCCCTTCTTCTCGAAGAGCGCTATGAAACGGAGATCCCCGATGACGAGCTCGCGCAGTTCGATACGGTGGAGGATCTGGTGGGCTTCGTGGAGGATCGGCTGTAAATGATTCTGTTGCAAAGGAGCGTATGACGATGAAGGAACTGATGAAGCGTCTCGGCTACACCTTCAAAAACGAAGCGTTGCTGTGCGAAGCGCTGACCCATTCTTCGTACGCGAATGAAGGACGGCAACGCCGCGCCAGCAACGAGCGCCTGGAATTTCTGGGCGATTCGGTGCTCGGCATGATTGCCGCGAACTATCTGTATCATCACAACGACAGCCGCGAAGGAGAGCTGACCAAACTGCGCGCGTCCATTGTCTGCGAGCAGGCGCTCAGCTCCTATTCCCGCAAGCTCGGTGTCGGGGAGTTTCTGCTTCTCGGACGCGGCGAGCGGATGAACGGCGGGCGCGAACGCCCCTCGATTCTGGCGGATGCGTTTGAAGCGATCCTGGCGGCGATTTATCTGGACGGCGGCATGGAGGCGGCAAGCGGCTTTGTATTGCCGTTTCTGATCGAGGAGATCCATTCCCAGCGCCGTCGCCATTTCAAGGATTACAAAACCCAGCTGCAGGAAATCGTGCAGCAAACGCCCGAGGAACTGCTGGAATACAAGCTGGTGTCGGAAACGGGTCCCGATCATTGCCGCGTGTTTTTTGTGGAGGTTCACCTCAACAACAACGTCATCGGCAAGGGCGAAGGACGCAGTAAAAAAGAAGCCGAGCAGCTTGCCGCCAAGGAAGCGCTCAAGCTGATGGGCTATGATGACTGAGCGGTATGCGAACGTCGCGCTGTTTATCCCGCATGTCGGCTGTCCGCATGATTGCTTGTTCTGCAATCAGCGCACCATTGCGGGGGTGACGACCCCGCCGACCCCCGCCGATGTGACGGCGGTGTGTGAGCGGGCGCTGGCGACGCTCAAAGACGGCACCCGCGCGCGGATCGCGTTTTTCGGCGGGAGCTTCACGGCGGTGGACCGCGCGTATCGTGTGGCACTGCTCGAGGCGGCACAGCCGTTTCTGAAGAGCGGTCGTTTTGAAGGTATCACGGCATCCACGCGTCCCGATGCGGTGTCGCGCGAGGTGCTGGAGGAGTTTCGATCCTACGGCGTGACGGCGCTGGAGCTCGGGGCGCAGAGCATGGACGACCGCGTCCTGCAAGCGGCACACCGCGGGCATACCGCCGCCGATACGGTGCGCGCCGCCGCCCTGATCCGCGACAGCGGACTGGCGCTCGGACTGCAGATGATGACGGGGCTTCCCGCCGATACCGACGACGGTGCACGCCGCACCGCGCGGGCGCTGGCGGCACTGCAACCCGCGACCATGCGCATTTACCCGACCGTGGTTCTGCGCGGCACGGCGCTTGCTGACGCGTACACCGACAACCGGTATACACCGCCGACGCTTGAACAGACGGTGTCGCTGTGTGCGGAGCTGTTGTCCTATTTCGAGCGGGACTGCGGCATTCCCGTGATCCGGCTGGGGCTTCATGACGGCGACGCTCTGCGGGAGGACGTGCTCGCGGGCGGGTATCACCCGGCATTGCGGGAGCTTTGCGAGGGGCAGTTGTATGTGAACACCGCGTTGGCGGTGCTGACACGCAACGGTCCTACCGATCGGGTACAGACCCTTCGGGTGGCACCGGGGGCGGTTTCCAAAATGATCGGTCAGCGGCGATGCAACCTGAAACGGTTAGCAGATATGGGATTTACCGTGCGCGTGCGCGGGGACGAACGGGTGCCCCTGTGGGACGTGCAGACGGAGGAAGGCGAATAACGCCAAGGAAGGAACATTACTTATGATTCTCAAAGCATTGGAGATTCACGGCTTCAAGTCGTTTCCCGATAAAACGGTGCTGTCCTTCGGACAGGGCATCACCGCGGTTGTCGGACCCAACGGCAGCGGCAAATCGAACATCAGCGATGCCATCCGCTGGGTGCTCGGCGAGCAATCGGCGAAGAACCTGCGCGGTGCGAAGATGGAAAGCGTTGTGTTCGACGGCACCGCCGCGCGTCGCGGCATGGGCTATGCCGAGGTCACGCTGGTCATCGACAACACCACCCGCATGCTCGATATGGATGCCGATGAGGTGCGCGTCACCCGTCGCTATTACCGTTCGGGCGACAGCGAATACATGCTCAACAACGCTACCGTGCGTCTGAAAGACATTCAGATGCTGTTCATGGATACGGGTCTCGGTCGCGACGGCTACTCCATCGTCGGACAGGGACGCATCGGCGATATTGTCGCATCCAAATCCGAAGAACGCCGCGAGATTTTTGAAGAAGCGGCGGGCATCGCGAAATACCGCTACCG
Organism: Acutalibacteraceae bacterium; assembly: GCA_045540655.1. Taxonomy (GTDB): domain Bacteria; phylum Bacillota; class Clostridia; order Oscillospirales; family Acutalibacteraceae; genus RGIG1959. The sequence continues at coordinate 37,607 of JAZQHP010000088.1, read as the reverse complement.
CAAGACGGAGGCGGAACGGCGCCTGAAGGCGACCGAGGACAACCTGCTTCGCCTGCGCGATATCGTGCAGGAGCTGGAGGAGCGCGTCGGCCCGCTCGGTCAGCAGGCGGAAAAAGCCAAAAAGTATCTCGTGCTTGCCGAAGAAAAGAAGCAGGTGGAGATCGGGCTGTGGTTGCATACCATTGACAATTCCCGTGCGGTGCTCCGCGATCTGTCCGACAAGCTGGAGCTCGCCCGCACGCAGTACGATGCCGCGGATGCGCGCATCGATGAGATCGACCGCGAGATCGAAGAAGCGACCGAACAGGCGGCAAAGCTCCTCTCCGTGATGGATGAGGTGCGCCGCGCGGGGCAGACCTGCGAGGAGCAGGCGGCACTGCTGGACAGTCAGGCGGCGGTGCGTCGCAACGATCAGGCGCATACGCTTGAGGATATCCGCCGCATGGAAGGCGATATCGCCGCGTCGCATCAGGGTGCGAAGGTGCTCGACGACGAGGAAGCCGCCAAGCATGCGCAGATCGCGACACTCAAGGAGACCATCGACGGACACGATGCCAGACGGCTGGAGCTTGCCGAGCAACTGCAGGAGCTGGTGCGGAGCAGTGACCATGTGTCGGTGCAGATGGAAGAGCTGACGATGAAAGCGGCGGCGGCGGGCGAGGAGCTTGCCGAAGCGCGCGTCAACGCGGTTACCAACGAAAGCACGCTGTCCGAAATCACCACGCGCCTGTCGGTGCTGGTGGGCGAATCCGCCGACGTGACGGCGCGCCGCGAGGATGCCGAAAAGGCACTCAAGGACTGCGAAGCGGGCGCGCAGGCGTGCCGCGAAACGGTCGAAAGCCTGCGCAACACGGCAAACGGACTGGAACTGCGGCTGGAAAGCCGCCGCGACAAGGCGGGCAAGGCTCGCCGCACCGCCGAACAGCTGGCGCTGGATGTGGAAGGCGCGATGCGCAAGGTGCGTCTGCTCGAAGAGATGGAACGCAGTATGGCGGGCTTCCAGGACAGCGTCAAGGCGATTGTCAAGCAAGCCTCCCGCGGTGTCCTGCGCGGCATCCGCGGACCCGTGTCCCAGCTGTTCAATGCCGATGCGAAGTATGCGCTGGCGGTGGAAACGGCGCTGGGCGCGTCGGCACAAAACATTGTGTGTGATACCGAAGCCGATGCCAAACGCGGCATCGCGCATCTGAAGGATACCAAGGGCGGTCGCGCCACCTTCCTGCCGCTTGATACGATCAAGGGGCGGGTGCTGGACGAAAAAGGGCTCGCCGATCAGGACGGCTTTATCGGCATCGCCAGCGAGCTGGTGAGCGGCGACAAGGCGTACAGAGAGATTGCCGACAATCTGCTCGGACGCACGGCGATCGTCGAGGATCTGGACGCCGCGACCCGCATTGCCCGCCGTTTTTCGTATCGTTTCCGCATTGTGACGCTGGACGGTCAGGTGGTCAACGCGGGCGGCTCCATGACGGGCGGCTCCAGCGTGAAGAGCGCGGGCCTGCTGTCCCGCCGCGCGGAGATCGACCGTCTCAACGAGGAGCTGACCGGGCTTAACGCCGGACTGGTGGAGGCACGCAAGAGCGTGTATGCCCTGGAACAGGAAGAATCCGAGACCAACGCGCAGTGGACGGCGGTGTCCGCCGAGCTTGCCGGTGCGCAGGAGGATCTCATCCGCTTTGAAGCGGAGCTTCGCCGTTTGCGCGAGCAGGCAGACGCGGTGCATGCCGCCGCCGAGGAGCGCGAGCGGGAAATCGCGACCCTGCAAAAGCGTGCCGCGCAATGCCGCGAAGCGATCGGTCATGCGCAACAGCGTATGGACGAAGCCGCCCGCCGTCAGCAGGGCTTCAACGAGGAGATCGAAGCGCTCGCCGGCGGTCGCCGCGAGCTTCTTGAACAGCGTGAAGCGCTCAACGACGTTATCGCCGAATGCAAAGTGCAGGCGGCAACCTGTGCGGCGGAAATCGAAGCCATCGGACGCTCACTGGAAGAACTGGCGACCCGCCGTACCGATGCCGAAGGCTATCGCGCCCGTCTGCAGGAGCAGATTGACGAAAAACGTGCCGCCGCCGAGCGCATGAACGGGGAAATCGCGGTGCTCGAAGAGAATGCCGCCGCCCTGCGCGAACAGGCGAAGAGCAGTGATGAGGAAATCACCCGCCTGATGAAGGAGCGCACGGCGCTGGAAATGAGTCAGACGGAACGCCGCGCCCTCTCCCGCGAAACGACGGAGGAGCGCGAGCGCATCGGTCGCGAGGTGGTGCGCCTGGAGGAGAAGCAGGAAACGGCGTCGAAACAGGCGACCGAGATCGAAACCAAGCTTCTCGAGGAATACGATATGACCCGTGCCGCCGCCGAGGAGGTGGCGTCCCCCGTGGAGGATCCCGCCGCCGCTTCGCGTCGGTTGCAGGAGCTGAAAAACAAAATCCGTCATCTGGGATCGGTCAATCCCGATGCGATCGAGGAATTCAAGCAGGTCAGCGAGCGCTACGCGTTTCTGTCCGCGCAGGTGAATGATGTCGAGGTGTCCAAGAAGGAACTGCTCGCGCTGATTACGGAGCTGACCGGACAGATGCAGACCATGTTCATCGAGCGCTTCAATCAGATCAATCAGCATTTCGGCACGGTGTTTACCGAGCTGTTTGACGGCGGTAAAGCGGTGCTGTCGCTGACCAACCCCGACGACGTGCTTAACACGGGCATTGAGATGCACGTGCAACCGCCCGGCAAAAAGATTCTGCATCTGGAAGCGCTGTCGGGCGGCGAAAAAGCGCTTGTGGCGATCGCGCTGTTGTTTGCGATCCTGCGGGTGACGCCGTCGCCGTTCTGTGTCCTCGACGAGATCGAGGCGGGGCTCGACGATGTCAACGTCGACCGCTACGCGCAGTATCTGCGCCGCATGTGCGACCGCACGCAGTTCATCGTGATCACTCACCGCCGCGGCACCATGGAGGAGGCCGACGTGCTGTACGGGGTGACGATGCAGGAGAAGGGCGTTTCCAAGCTGCTTGAGCTTCGCGTCGGCGAGCTGGAGGAGCGCCTGCATATGGATGTGCAGTAAAGTGTTTCATAAAGGAGTGAACCGGAATGGGACTGTTCAGTAAAATCGGCGCGGGTCTGAAAAAGACACGCGATTCGTTGATGAATTCGGTCAATTCGATGCTCAGAAGTTTCACGAAGATCGACGAGGAGCTGTTCGAGGAGCTCGAAGAAATCCTCATCATGGGCGATGTCGGCGCGAACACCGCCGCCCATATCTGCGAGGAATTGCGCGCCCGCGTCAAGCAGGAGGGTGTCACCGATCCCGAGGAGGTCAGGCGCCTGCTCAGGGAGATCGTGGCGGACATGCTTCGCGGCGGTCAGGAACTGAATATGAGCACCAAGCCGTCGGTGATTCTGATGATCGGCGTCAACGGCGTCGGCAAAACGACCACCATCGGCAAACTGGCGGCGCGTTTCAAAGCCGACGGCAAAAAGGTGGTGCTGGGTGCGGCGGATACGTTCCGTGCCGCCGCCATCGAACAACTGGATATCTGGGCAAAACGCGCGGGCGTGGACATTGTTAAGCACGCGCAGGATGCCGATCCCGCCGCGGTGGTGTTTGATGCCCTGGCGGCGGCAAAGGCGCGCGGCGCGGACGTGGTGATCTGCGACACCGCCGGTCGCCTGCATAACAAGAAGAATCTGATGGACGAGCTGGCGAAGATCAGCCGCGTCATCGACCGCGAACTGCCCGATGCGGCGCGCGAGGTGTTGCTGGTGGTCGACGCGACCACGGGACAAAACGCCGTGCATCAGGCACGCGAATTCAAACATGCCGCCGGTATTACGGGCATCGTGCTGACGAAGCTGGACGGCACGGCACGCGGCGGCGTGGTGCTGGCGATCCGCGAGGATCTGCAGGTGCCTGTGAAATTCATCGGCGTCGGTGAGGGAGTCGACGATCTGCAACCCTTCGATCCCGAGGAGTTCGCGGCGGGACTGTTTGAAGAATAAGGAGAGCCACCCATGACATTTATCATTGCCACTCATAATCCGAAGAAGCTCAAAGAGCTGTCCCGCATTCTGGTGCCGCTGGGCATCGAGGCGGTCACCGACCGCGATCTCGGTCTGTCGCTGACCGAGGTGGAGGAAAACGGCACCACTTTTGAGGAAAATGCGTATCTGAAAGCCGCGTCGGCGTGCCGCGAGAGCGGTCTGCCGGCGGTGGCGGACGATTCGGGACTGTGTGTCGACGCGCTCGACGGCGCGCCGGGACTGTATTCCGCACGCTATGCGGGCGAAGGCGCGACCGACGAGGAAAAAATCGAGAAACTGCTCGACGCACTCAAGGACGTGCCGCAACCCGCGCGTACCGCCCGCTTTGTGTCGGCGATCTGCTGTGTGTTCCCCCACGGAACACAACTGACCGCCCGCGGCGAGTGCGAGGGCGAGATGGCGTTTGCTCCCGACGGCGAAGGCGGCTTCGGCTACGATCCCATCTTCCTGCATGAGGGACACAGCTTTGCGGCGATGACCGCCGAGGAAAAGGACGCCGTGTCCCATCGCGGTCGCTCACTTCGTGCCTTTTCGCAGGTACTGAAAACCTATCTTGAACAAGGGGGACAAACCCATGACCAGTAAACAACGCGCATATCTGCGCGGTCTTGCCAACACGATGGAGCCCATCGTGCATGTGGGCAAGAGCGGCATGATGCCGACCATTGAGAAACAAGCCGACGATGCACTGACGGCGCGCGAGCTGATCAAAGGACGCGTGCTGGAAACCGCGCCGCTGACGGCGAAGGATGCCGCTGTGGCGCTTGCCGAGGCGACGAACGCGGACGTGGTGCACGTGATCGGACGCACCTTTGTGCTCTATCGCCGTAACGACAAGGAACCGAAAATCCCATTGCCCAAGGCGTAAACCGTAAGAGCATGCCGACACAAAGGAGGAATCCCATGAACATCGGATTGTTCGGCGGCAGCTTTGATCCCATCCACAACGGGCATCTGGCGCTGGTACAGGGGATGGCGGATGCGCTGAAGCTGGACCGCGTGGTGCTGATGCCGACGGGACACCCGCCGCATAAAATCAAGAAGACCGCCACCACCGATGATCAGCGGCTGGCGATGTGCCGTTTGGCGGCGGCGGATGATCCGCGCCTGACGGTGTCGCGGTGGGAAATCGACCGCGGCGGCGCATCCTTCACGGTGGATACACTCGAAGCGCTTCGTCGGGAACAGCCCGATGCCACCTGGTATCTCATCATGGGCGCGGATATGTTCATGAGCCTGTCGGGGTGGAAACGCTTTGAAAATCTGCTGACGATGGCGGTGTTTTGCACCGTACCGCGCGGTGAGGTGTCGGCGGCGTCCCTGTGGGCGTATGCCGACGAGCTGTCGCGCAGAGGAGCAACCTGTCGGGTGGTGGATCTGCCGCTGACGCGGGTATCCTCCACGGCGGTGCGTGAGCGCCTTGCCGAAGGCGCATCCGTGCGGGAGCTGGTGCCGGCGGCGGTAGCGGATTACATCGAAGCACACGGCTTATACAAGGAGGCGGCAACGGTGGATGTCAACGAACAATATCGCGCCATCCTCAAGGCGCGGCTGCATCCCGCGCGATATGAGCATTCGCTGTGTGTGGCAAAGGAGGCGCGCCGTCTGGCACTGCGCTACGGCGTCGATCCCGAGCAGGCATACACGGCGGGTTTGCTTCACGATATTATGAAAAATACAAAATGCGATACACAGTTGCAAATTTTAAAAGACTTTGATATACTATTAGATACTGTGGAACAGCGTTCGCCGAAGCTGTGGCATGCCATCACGGGTGCCGCCTTTATCGAGCGGGTGCTGGGCGTCACCGACCGTGAGATCCTCTCGGCGGTGCGCTATCATACCACCGGTCGCGCCGCTATGACCCCGCTCGAGCGGGTGCTGTTTCTGGCGGACTTCACGTCGGAGGACCGTACCTACGAAGACGTGGATGTGATGCGGCGGCTGGTGGATACCGACGAACGCGAGGCGATGCTGTATGCCTTGCAATATACGATCAAAGAACTGGTGTCCGACGGATTGCCGGTTCATCCCGATACCATCCACGCGTATAATGATGTAACGCTGAAAAGGGGCGAATAAGAATTATGGCGAAAGACAGACGCAACAAGCAGGAAAAGGTCGATCTGGAGCAGGACGTGCGCGAAAGCGCCTCCCGTCCGAAGAGCGGCACGAAAGGCCGTCCGACGGCGGGGGCGATCCGCAAAAAGAAAAAGAGAGTGTCGCGCGCCGCGATCATCATCCGCATTGCCGTGGCGGTGTTGCTGGTGACGGTGCTGGTGTTTATGGCACTGCTGGGCAACTTCGTGTATCGCGCCATGTTTGTGGACGACCGCGACAAGAATGATCCCATCGAACCGACGACCTATGACACCACGCCCGTGGAGCACGCGGGCAACGTGGCGTATTATCTGGTCGGCATCCTCGGCAAAGAGGAAGGCGACAAGACGAATATGCTGGCGGTGGTGTGCCACGATAAGGCGAAGAATCAGGTGTATGCGATGCAGTTGCCCTCCACGACCTACATTGAGAAGGGTGACGGTTTTGAGGTGGACACGATCGGTCGCGTCTTCTCCAATCCCAAATCGGTGGATTGGTGCGAGAATTGCGGTCAGCGCCTGTATGCTCCCGATATCACCGAGGGTGAGGTCGCGACCCATACCGCGTGCAGCATGGAAGTGTCCAAAAAGAAGGGCTCCGCTGTCGGCAGTCTGATTGATTTTGTCAACGACCAGCTGGCACTCCCTGTGGACGGCTATTTCCTGTTCCCCGCGGAAGGCATGCAGATCTGGGTGGATGCCGTGGGCGGCATCGACGTGGATCTGGGCGCGTATTACACGCTGGGCGGCACGTCCTATGAAACGGGCGTGCATACGCTGAACGGCGCCGCGGTGGTGGATTATCTGTTCCCCGCCTCGGGCGAAGCGACCGAAGCGGTGCGTCTGGTGCGCCAGCGCGAGGTGTTCGGCGCGTTGATGACGCGTATGCTCCGCATGGATAAGGAAGCTCTGCGCGAAGATGTGATCGAGGAACTGCAGGACAGCGATGCGCCCGCGCGCACCGACTATTCGGTGGATCAGATTACCGACATCGTCACGTCGATGGCGGGTGCGGGCACCGGCGGCATGACCGTGTGCATCCTGCCCGGCGAGGATACGTTTGACGGCGAAGGCGACAGCGTGTTCTCCGCTCACAAGGGCGAACTGCTGACCCTTATCAACCAATCGTTCAACCCCTACGGCACGCCTGTGACGCAAGCGGATCTGCTGATTCCCGAGCTTGCGAACAGCAAGGCGGCGGAAACAAAAACGGCAGCGATCAACACCTATGTCCCCGATCAGACGGGCAAGATCCTTGTCGAGTCCGAAGGAGAGTAATACTTCATGACAGCACAATCCAAAGAAAAGGCCGCGTTGGCGGTCCGGTCGCTGGATAAGCATCTGGCGAAAAATATCCGTCTGATTGACGTGGAGGACATCACCTCGCTGTGCGACTGCTTTGTCATCGCGCACGGCAACAGCTCCACGCAGGTGAAAGCGCTGGCGGATTATGTAGAAAAAGAACTGACCGATCACGGCATCACCCCCCTTCGTGTGGAAGGCTTCCAGTCGTCGGGGTGGGTGCTGATCGATTACGGCGACGTGATTGTTCACGTATTCCTGGAGGAAACGCGCGGCTTCTACGATCTGGAGCATCTGTGGAAGGACGGCGCGGACGTGGACATCGCCGAATTTATTGACAACGAGGAGACGACGTGACCTATGCGGTATGATGCAAAAACAACGGAAGCAAAATGGCAAAAAATCTGGGACGACACCCATGCGTTTGCCGCCACCGAGGACTATTCCAAACCGAAGTTCTACGGTCTGGTAGAATTTCCCTACCCGTCGGGTGCGGGTATGCACGTCGGTCATATCAAGGCGTATTCGGGCTTGGAAGTGGTCAGCCGTAAACGTCGCAAGCAGGGCTACAACGTACTGTTCCCGATCGGCTTTGATGCGTACGGTCTGCCGACCGAAAACTACGCGATCAAAACGGGTATCCATCCCCGTCAGGTGACCGATCAGAACATCGCCCGCTTCACCGAACAGCTCAAGCGCGTCGGCTTTTCGTTTGACTGGTCCCGTGTGATCGATACCACCGAAGAAGACTATTATAAATGGACGCAGTGGATCTTCCTCAAAATGTTTGAGCATGGTCTGGCGTTCCGCGACAAGACGCTCGTCAACTACTGCCCGAGCTGTAAGGTCGTGCTGTCCAACGAGGATTCGCAGGGCGGCAAGTGCGACATCTGCCACAGCGACGTCGTGCAGAAGGCGAAGGACGTGTGGTATCTGCGCATCACCGAGTACGCCGACAAGCTGCTCGAAGGACTGGAGGAGCTCGATTATCTCCCCAACGTCAAGCTCCAGCAGAGAAACTGGATCGGCAAATCGACGGGTGCGTTCGTGCAGTTTGAGGTGCCCGAGGCGGGCGAGTCTCTGCGCATCTACACCACGCGCCCCGACACGCTGTTCGGCGTGACCTTTATGGTCATGGCGCCCGAGCATCCGCTCATCGAGAAGAACCGCGACCGCATCGCGAACATCGAGGCGCTCGATGCCTATCGCGTGGAATGCAGTAAAAAGACCGAGTTTGAACGCACCCAGCTTGTCAAGGACAAGACGGGCGTGCGCATCGAAGGTCTCACCGCGGTCAACCCCGTCAACGGCAAGCAGGTACCGATCTACATCTCCGATTACGTCATGATGGGCTACGGCACCGGCGCGATCATGGCGGTGCCCGCGCATGACGAGCGCGACTATGATTTTGCGAAGAAATTCGGTATTGACATCATTCCCGTCATCGAAGGCGGCCATGTCGACGAAGCCGCTTACACGGGCGACGGCATGATGATCAATTCCGATTTCCTCAACGGTTGCACCACCAAGAAGGAAGCCATCGACAAGATGCTCGGCTTCCTTGCCGAGCGTGGCATCGGCGAAGCGGGTGTGCAGTATAAGATGAAGGACTGGGCGTTCAACCGCCAGCGGTACTGGGGCGAGCCGATTCCGATCGTGCACTGCCCGCATTGCGGCATGGTGCCCGTGCCCTATGAGGAACTGCCGCTCCGTCTGCCCAAGGCGGACAGCTTTGCGCCCGGTTCGGACGGCGAAAGCCCGCTGGCGAAGATCGATTCGTTTGTCAACTGCACCTGCCCGCAGTGCGGCAAACCCGCCAAGCGCGAAACCGACACCATGCCCCAGTGGGCGGGCTCGTCGTGGTACTTCCTGCGCTACATCGATCCGAAGAACGACAGCGCGCTCGCGTCCGAGGAAGCGCTCAAATATTGGATGCCCGTTGACTGGTACAACGGCGGCATGGAGCACGTGACCCGTCACATGATCTATTCCCGCTTCTGGCATCACTTCCTGTACGATATCGGCGTCGTCCCGACGGCGGAGCCGTATGCCAAGCGCACCGCGCAGGGCCTTATTCTCGGTCCCGACGGCGATAAGATGAGCAAGTCCAAGGGCAACGTGGTCGATCCGCTGGAAGTGGTCGAAACCTACGGCGCGGACGTGCTTCGCGTGTACATCCTGTTCATGGGCGACTATGAAAAGGCGACGCCCTGGTCGGAAAACGGCGTGAAGGGCTGTAAGCGCTTCCTGGATCGCGTGTGGGCGATGCAGGATTTCCTCACGGACGACGAAGCGTTGTCCGAGGAACTCACGGGCGCGTTTCACCGCACGCTCAAGAAGGTGACGAACGACATCGAAGCGATGAAGTTCAACACCGCCATCGCCGCGATGATGGCGCTGGTCAACCAGATTTACGAAAAGGGCAGCATCACCCGCGGTGAGTGGAAGCTCCTGCTGTCGATGCTCAACCCCTTCGCCCCGCACATCACCGAAGAGATGTGGGAGCTTGCCGGCTTTGAAGGTGTGCTTGTGACCGCGGCGTGGCCCGATTACGACGAGGCGAAGTGCGTGGAAGCCACCGTGGAGATCGCCGTGCAGGTCAACGGCAAGATCAAGGCGCGCATGAACATCCCCGTCGACGCCGATGCACCGACCGTTCTGGCGCTGGTCAAGGAGGACGAAAAGGTGGCGCAGGCGATCGCCGGCATGACGATCGTGAAGGAATTGTATGTGCCTTCCAAACTCGTCAACATCGTGGTGCGTCCGTAAAAACGGGAATCTTTTACAAAAATACCGAAAAAAGCACTTGACGAACGCATAGGATTCATATATAATACTACTATGCGAAGTCTTCGCTTATAAAAAAATTTGCCCCTGCTGTATGGCGGAGGGAGGGAAATAGTCAATGTCGGAAATTCGAGTTAAAGAGAACGAGTCCTTGGACAGCGCCCTGCGTCGTTGGAAGAAGTCCTGCGCGCGCTCCGGTGTCCTGGCGGAAGTTCGCAAAAGAGAACACTACGAAAAGCCTTCCGTGAAGCGTAAGAAGAAGTCGGAGGCGGCCCGTAAAAGAAAGTTCAAATAAGCAACGAACAAAAAAGCAGGCAGCGATGCCTGCTTTTTGTTCATTATCCGCTGTGCCCGCCGCGCAATCGGCGGGACGGCAAAAAGAGGGAGATTGGACATGGCACTGCTGGATCCGACCGTTTTGAAAAACCGCATCACCGAACTGTCCGTCGACGAATTGCAGGCGATGGGCGTCAAGGCGTTGCTTCTCGACGTCGATAACACTCTGACCGAGCATCACAGCCAGGAGCTGGATGATGCCACCGCCCGCTGGCTCGACGAGATGCGCGCGGCGGGCATCGCGATGATGCTCGTATCCAACTCGCGCCGTTTGCGGGTGGAGCCGTTTGCCGCGCGTATCGGACTGCGGTTTGAGCACACCTCCTGCAAGCCGTTGCCGTTCGGCTTTCGCCGTGCGATGAAAGCGCTCGGCGCCGATCGCCGCGAGTGTCTGGCGGTGGGCGACCAGATTTTCACCGACGTGATCGGCGCGAAGCTCGCGGGAGTGCGGGTGGCACAGCTGATCCCCATCAAGGTGGAGGACGGCTGGAGCTTTCATCTGCGCCGTGCCCTCGAACGTCCCCTGATCGCGGGATATCGCCGCCGTCAGGAAAGAAAGGAGCAAACCCGATGATCGCCAGATTCGGACCCGCCGGCAACGCCGAAGCGTTTTATGCCGCGGGCTATAAATCGACCTATCAGGCGCCCGCGTGGCTTCACTCGCTGGGACTCAACGCCTATGAATACCAATGCGGACGCGGCGTGCGCCTGAGCGACACCGCCGCCGAGCAGATCCGTCTGGAGGCGGTCGGGCACGGCATTGCCGTGTCGCTTCACGCGCCGTATTTCATTTCGCTCGCCTCCAAGGAGCCCGAAAAGCGGGACAACTCCGTGCGTTATATTCTCGACAGCGCCGAAGCGGTGGTGCGCCTCGGCGGCGACCGCATCGTGGTGCACCCGGGCGGACTGGGCGGCTTGTCGCGCGAGGATGCGACCGCGCTTGCCTGCGAAACCCTCGGCAAAGCACAGGCGGCGCTGGATGCCGCGGGACTGTCGATGGTGCATATCTGCCCCGAAACCATGGGCAAGATCAACCAGCTGGGCACGTTTGAAGAGGTGCTGACCATGTGCGGGGTGGACGAACGGTTTCTTCCCTGCGTGGATTTCGGACATCTCAACAGCCGCACCCACGGCGAGGTCAATTCCCGCGAAGCGTTCGCGGCTCTTCTCGACCGCATGGAGGAGGTGCTCGGCACCGCGCGTGCGCGGGCATTCCATGCGCATTTTTCCAAAATCGAATACACGGCAGGCGGCGAAAAACGCCACCTGACTTTTGAAGATACGCAGTACGGCCCGATGCCCGATCCGCTTATGGCGCTGATCGCCGAGCGGGATCTGACGCCGACGGTTATCTGCGAATCCGACGGTACGCAGGCGCACGATGCGGCGCATATGATGCAGTTGTATAAAACCGCGAAGGAGATGGCATAATGGGAAAGAATCTGCTGGTGATGAACGGACCGAACCTCAATTTGCTGGGCATCCGCGAACCGGGCATTTACGGCAACGACACGCTCGACACGCTGTGTCAGCAGGTCGCTTCGGCGGCGGCGTCTTACGGCGCACACGTCGATTTTTATCAGTCCAACCACGAAGGTGCGCTCATCGATACGCTTCACGCCGCGATGGGACGCTACGACGGCATCATCCTGAACGCAGGCGCATACACCCATTACAGCTACGCCATCCGTGATGCGATCGCCGCCATCCGCGTCCCTGTCATCGAGGTGCATCTGAGCGACATCCATGCGCGGGAGGCATTCCGCCATGTGTCGGTCATTGAGCCTGTGTGTGTCGCGCAGATCAGCGGTCTCGGGGTCGGAAGTTATTTGGAAGCGGTCAAACGCTTTTGCGAAGGAGCATCCGTATGAACGAACGTGTAGCGAGGCTCGCTCAGACGCTGGACGAGGGTCAGGCGGCGCTGATCCTGTCGGCATCCAATCTGCTGTATTATACCGATTTTGCGACCGATTCGGGAGCGCTGTGGGTGACGCGGACGGAGGCGTGTTTCCTGACCGATTTCCGCTATATCGAGGCGGCAAACCGACAGATCAAGGGCATCCGCTGTGAGCAAAGCAACCGCTTTTTCGCCGACACCGCGGCGGCGCTCAAGGCGGCAGGCATCCGACAGGTGTTGCTGGAGGATGAGACGTTGACGGTCGCGCAGCGGCGGCGTTTTCTGCGGGAAGCGGAGGGCCTGGAAACGGTGTCCGATCATACGCTGTGCCGCACGATCCACGCCCATCGCTGTCGGAAAGACAGCGGCGAGATCGCGCGCATCGAAGCGGCGCAGGCAATCACCGACGACGGGTTTTCCTATATCCTGTCCCGCATCGAAGCGGGACGCACCGAGCGGGACATTGCGCTGGATCTGGAGATGTATATGCGTCGGCAGGGTGCACAGAGTGTGGCGTTTGATTTCATTGCGGCGTCGGGCGAGAATGGATCGTTGCCGCATGCCGTGCCGGGCGACCGCGTGCTGAGAAACGGCGATTTCCTGACGCTGGATTTCGGCGCAACGGTGGACGGCTATCGGTCGGACATGACCCGCACGGTGGGCATCGGCGCGGTCAGCGACGAGCAACGCCGCGTGTATGACATCGTGCTTGCGGCGCAAGCGGCGTGCCTTAACGGTCTGCACGCGGGAATGACAGGCGAGGAGGGCGACCGCCTGGCGCGGGCGGTGATCGAGCAGGCAGGCTTCGGCGATGCCTTCGGACACAGCACGGGACACGGCGTCGGCATCGATATCCACGAAGCTCCGCGCCTTTCTCCGAAAGCGACCGAGCCGCTTCAGGCGGGTGCGGTGGTGACGGTGGAGCCGGGCATTTATCTGGAAGGTCGCTTCGGCGTGCGCATCGAAGACATGGTGCTGATCACCGAAATGGGGTGCCGCAACTTCACAAAGTCCGAAAAACACCTGATCTTATTGTAAATTTTTGCAAATAGACTTGAAAATTTCATATAGATAGGGTACAATAAATTATAACTTGCGAATCGGTATCGCTTCGCATAAGAATTACAAAACTGATTTTCTTGGAGGAATGTGCCATGGTATCTGCTGGTGATTTTCGCAACGGCATGACATTTGAAATGGAAGGTAACGTGTACCAGATCGTCGAGTTTCAGCACGTGAAACCCGGTAAGGGCGCGGCGTTTGTCCGCACCAAGATCCGCAACGTGATCGCAGGTACGATCATTGAAAAGACCTTCAACCCCTCGGATAAATTCCCGACGGCGTACATCGAAAGAAAGGACATGGAGTATTCCTACACCGACGGCGATCTGTATTATTTCATGGATCCCGAGACCTACGAGCTCGTGCCCATCGGCGCGGACGTCCTGAGCGACAGCTTCAAGTTTGTGAAGGAAAACTTCGTGTGTAAAGTCGCGTCCTACAAGGGCAAGGTGTTCAGCGTGGAAGCCCCCAACTTTGTGGAGCTCCAGGTCACCCAGACCGATCCCGGTTTCGCGGGCAACACCGCCACCAACGCGACCAAACCCGCTACGCTGGAGACCGGCGTGGAGATCCGCGTGCCCCTGTTTATCGAAGAGGGCGAAATGATCCGCGTCGATACCCGCACGGGCGAATACATGGAGCGCGCCTGATCACACGCGTGCATCCGATCATGAAAGGGAGGAACCAACAATGGATTTGACCGAAAAGATTGCGTATCTCAAGGGCCTCATGGAAGGCATGGAAATCGATAAGGACAGCAAGGAAGGCAAAATCTACACCGCGATCATGGACGTGCTGACCGATATGGCGCTCACCATCGAAGACATGACCGAGTATGTGGATGAGCTCGCCGCGCAGGTGGACGAAATTGACGAGGATCTCGCGGAAGCGGAAGAGTACCTCTATGACGATTGCGACTGCGATTGCGACGACGACTGCGACTGCGATTGCTGCGACGACGAAGATTGGGACGGCGAGTTTTTTGAAGTGACCTGCCCCGCGTGCGGCGAAACCTTCGATGTGGATGAGGACATCCTGTGCGAAGGCGGCATTGCCTGCCCCAACTGCGACGAGCCCCTCGAGTTTGAAATCGACTGCGACTGCGATTGCGACGACGATTGCGATTGCGACTGCGACTGCGAGGAATAATTCATCGATCCAACAGGATGCATCTGCGGATGCATCCTGTTTTTTTGTGTCGGCGGACAGGTGTATGCACGGCGCTCGTCGGATTGCTTGCAAAAACGGATAAAATGCGCTATGATATTTTTATAGTATTGTTGAAAAGGAGGGGTTGCCGTGCCGCGTACCGACATTTGTCAACACGACGTATTTATCAGCTGGACGGGACAGGACCGCGCACTGAAGGATCGCCTGGTCGGCTATCTGCGCGCGCACGGCATCACTGTGCTGGAATCCGATCACGACTGCGCGGGCGATTTCCGTGAATGGAGCCGCCGCGCGGCAGGGATGTGCACGGTATTTATCAGCCTGTACACGGACAACACCGTCCACAGCCGTTATGTGCCGATGGAGCTGGAAGCCCTGCGGGAGCTCGAGGACTACGTCAACCGCTGTGTTCCCGTGGTGTCGAGCTACGCGCTGTATGCGGCGCAGATGCCCGATCTGGTGCAGGCGGCAAGCGCCGTGATACTGGATGGATCGGAGATAAGCGACGCGCATCTCGAAAAGATTCTGTTCAACGTGCAATCTCTCATCAACCATCGGATGCTGACCGTCTATCGGACGGCGACCCATCCGACCCGCCTGAAGGTGATGTCTCTGCTGAAGGCATCGCGGACGGCGGACTGTGAGCCGTCGTACGACAGTCTGTATATACCCCGCACGGTGACGGACGGTAACGGGGACGCGTATGCAAACGCCGCGGTGTTTACCGAAGCGGAGGATATTTTCTTTTTGCAGGGCGTCGCCGGAAGCGGCAAATCCTGTTATATCGATCAGCTTCGTGCCGCCGCCGCACAGGATACGATGGTGCTGGCGTTGCCGTGCCGTCGCCTGATGACCGCGCCCGATCTGCCGACGGCGATGTATGAAGAATTTATGCGTCACAGCGGCAACCGCGTGTTTTTCACGCCTGCCAACTTCCGTTCTCTGCTGTCCCAGACGCACCTGTGTCTGGTGCTGGACGGCATGGATGAGATTGCGACCGAAGCGGGAACGCGCCGCGTGCTGGCGATGATCGAGCCGTATTATACCGCCAACGCCGCCGACACGACGCTGTTTTTCACCGGTCGCCACATCGGTGACGCCGCGTTGGTGGCGATGAACGGGCAAACCCCGACCAAGCTGTCGCTCTGCCCGCCGAAGGAGGAACAATTGCTGACGTTCAGCCGTCAATTGTTCCGCGTGTTCGGCTCGCCCGAAAAAAGCGACGCATTTTACGCGCGCGTCGGCGAGCTTGCCGAGGAGATCCGCACCAATCCGTTGCTGTTGTCGCAACTGGCGATCGTTTACCATCAAACCGACACGCTCCCCGCCACCGCCGTCGGCATCTATGATGCCGTGTGCGAGATCACGCTGACCCGCGAGGACGATACGGCGGATGTGCCCGCCGATTACCGCGCGATGATCACGCGCGATCTGTCGGGCATCCTCAAGCACTATGCCGCCGAGCGGGTGCGCCTCGCGTCGGTCGGCGACGAGGTACCTGTCGAGGATGTGCTGGCGTATGTGCTGGAGGCGGCATCCTATACGGATGTGGATCATCGCGCCGCCTTTTTGGCGCAGTATCTGCAAAACCGTGCGATCCTGACAGAGGGGGCATTTTATCATCAGATGCTGATGGAATATTTTGCCGCCGTGTATTATTATGAGCAGTGCTTTGACCGCTTGCGGAATCTGAAACAGCCGTCGGCACTGCAGACGCTGTTTGCGCATTATGCCGATCCCTACTGGTCACAGGTGATCGGTTTATTCCTCACGAAAGCGGACACCATGATCCGCCGCGATACGGCAAAAGAGCTGTACGCGTCGCTGACCGCTTGCGGCATCACGGATTATACCTTGCTGTTGGATATCTGCCGCGATCTGCCGTGCCATCGGCATACGGCACAGGAAACCGTGCTTGCCGACCTGCTGAAGAAATCCGCCGATGGCACCTATCCGCCTTACGGACCGCTCTTCTGGTATGTGCCCGCATATGATTTGTATGCGCCGCTGTTGACGGCGCTTAGTGGCATGACACAGGAAACATGGTTTACCAAGGCGCTCGCCCTTACCCGCGACATATGCTGGACATTCGGCGGTTTCCATACCGCCGCGGATATTACGGATGCGGTTTGCGGCGAAGAGCTGATGGCGGCGGCAACACTCAGCGGTGTGCGGCGGGGACTGTGTGAACTGTTTTTCACGGGCGAAACGTCGCAGACAGGCGGCGAGGACATCTTCCCACGCTGTTTCAATCTCGCGGAAGCCGTTCATTTCAAGCAGTACGGACAAGGTGTCCTCGGACGCATGACAACCGCCTTTAACGATGAACTCGGGCTGTATACGCACGAGATGTTCAGCGAGCTCGGCGGCGAATATATCGGTGTGGTGGCCGCGCCGTACGATGTGCATCGGATGGAACGGTTGCTGCCGCAAAAATCCTGTAAAAAACTCAGCGGTCTGTTTTTCTCGCCGACGAGGACCACCGTGACGGAACCTATGGTGATCAACGACCGCCATATAAAAGTCATCTATCTCCCCGAGAATACGGAGGAGCTGTCGCGGGCATGCTTTGAACGTATGCTGCTTTCGCAAGATGTGGTTTGCCTGAATCATGCGCTGTTGTATGTTCGCAACACCGTGCGGATTCCCGACGGTGTGAGGGTCATAGACGCGAGGGCGTTTGCCGGATGTACCGCTCTGACCCGCGCGATCATCCCCGAGAGCGTGATCCGGATAGACGACGAAGCCTTTCGGAATTGCGCGAATCTTCACTCGGTTCATATCCCTGACAGCGTGACCGACATCGGGTGGTATGCATTTTGCGGCTGTCGTTCGTTGCGGCATATCACCCTGCCGCGCGGGCTGACCACCGTCGCATGGGGACTGTTTAAAGAATGCACGGTGCTCGGATCGGTGACGATTCCCGACGGTGTCCGCTCGGTGGGCATGAAAGCGTTTGAATGGTGTGTGTCGCTGACAAGCGTCACCATTCCCGACAGCGTTGACACTCTCGAAGAAGGCGTGTTCATCGGATGCAAGGCACTGGAAACGGTGGTGCTTCCCGCGGCGCTGTCGCGCATCGAGGAAGCCCTGTTTGCGGGATGCACGGCTCTGCGTGCCGTATCGATCCCGCGCGGCATCACCGCCGTTGCTCCGCTCGCGTTTGCCGAGTGTTCTTCGCTGACCGCGGTCACGATTCCGAGCGGAGTGACGACCATCGGCACAAAAGCGTTTTCGGGATGCTCCTCACTTCGGCAGGTAACGCTTCCCGCTTCGCTGACAGCCATCGACGAATGGCTGTTTGCCAGGTGTGCGTCGCTGACCGAGATTACCGTTCCCGACGGGGTGACGGCGATCGGTTACGGTGCATTTCACAGTTGTAAAGGACTACGCACGGTCACCCTGCCGCGCAGTTTGACGACGATCGGAGACAACGCGTTTAAGAATGCGTCCGCTTTGACCGAACTGACCCTGCCCGACAGCGTGACAACCATCGGCAGGAATGCCTTTGCCGGATGCATCTCGCTTCATACGCTTCGCGGCTGTCCGTCGGACTACAGCCGTGACGATCTCGGCTTGCCGCCGACGTGCGAGGTGATCTACGGTGTCGGACAGGCGACCGTGACAACCGAACTACCACCGACGACGTCTTCGTCATCGGACGACCATCGGCATCGTCCCGAGGATGCGACGGTAATGGCGGCCAATGCCTTTGCCGAGCGGGACGATCTGGTGGATGCGGTGATTGCCGACGGCGTGACAACCATTGGATACGGGGCATTTCGGGATTGTCGCTCCCTTCGGACTCTGCGCCTTCCCGACAGCGTGACAACGATTGAATTTATCGCCTTTTCCGGATGCACCTCCCTGCGGGAGGTCATACTTCCCACCTCGGTCACGCAGGTTGGTCCGAGTGCCTTTAGTGGTTGTATCGCGCTCGAGCGCATTGTATTTTCCGATGCGATGGATACCGTTTCACTGGGGGTGTGTCGGGGATGCACCGCGTTGACCGATGTGACATTGCCTGTCGGAGTCGCGATGATCGGAAAAGCGGCTTTTGAGGCGTGCACTGCGCTTCGCCGTGTGACGCTTCCCGACGGAACGGAATGGTTGAGTGCGGACGCATTTCGTGATTGTCGCGCACTGTCAGCCATTGTCATCCCCGACACGGTGCGGCGCATCGACGACGGTGCGTTTAACGGTTGTACGGGACTGCAGGATATCACGATTTCCCGTCGGTTTGAAGAGGATCTGCCGCGTATTTTCAGTGGTGTCGATCTGACCGATGTGACGGTACACTGGATCGGCGAATGACAGAAATTATAGCAAAGGAGAAGATAACGATGATCGTTTCATCGGTTTGTGATCTGATCGGCAACACGCCGATGCTCAAAGCCTCGCGGCTGACAACGGGGAGCGGGGCGACCCTGCTTCTCAAGCTCGAGCGCGCGAATCCTGCGGGCTCGGTCAAGGATCGGGTCGCAGCGCATATGATCGCCAGAGCGGAAGCGGACGGACGGCTGAAAGCGGGCGGCACCGTGGTGGAGCCCACCTCGGGCAATACCGGCATCGGACTCGCGGCGGTCTGCGCGGCGAAGGGCTATCGTCTGATCATTACGATGCCTGACACCATGTCGGTGGAGCGGCGCAAGCTCATGACGGCGTACGGCACCGAGCTGGTGCTCACCGACGGCAAACGCGGTATGGCGGGCGCGATCGAGAAAGCGGAGGAGATCGCCGCGTCCATGGAGGGCGCGATTGTGGCGGGGCAGTTTGTCAACCCCGCCAACCCCGAAGCGCATTATGCCACGACGGGTCCCGAAATCTGGGCGGACACCGACGGCGCGGTGGATATCCTGGTGGCGGGCGTCGGCACCGGCGGCACGATCACCGGCACGGGGCGCTATCTCAAAGAGCAGAATCCCGCTGTGCGCGTGATCGCCGTTGAACCTGCCGATTCTCCCGTATTGTCGGGCGGCACGGCGGGTGCACACGGTCTGCAGGGCATCGGCGCGGGCTTTGTGCCGCAGGTGCTGGATACCACCGTGTACGATGCGGTGATGACGGTGACGACCGACGAGGCGTATGCTGCCGCGCGGCGTCTTGCCGTGACCGAAGGCGTCCTTGTCGGCATTTCGTCGGGGGCGGCATTGCATGCGGCGCTGACGCTTGCCGACGACGAACAAAACCGCGGCAAAACCATTGTCTGTCTGCTCCCCGACACGGGCGAGCGATATTTATCCACCGATTTGTATTGACAGAAAAATCATTTGCGTAATCCGCGGATGTATGCTATACTGTGTTGAACCGAGGGAGGGGTGACGGTATGTGGAACGGAAAAAAGAAGGCGGTCACGTTCAGCTATGACGACGGCGTGCAGGCGGACAAACGCCTGATTGAGATTTTTAACCGCCACGGCATGAAGGGCACGTTCAATATCAGCTCCGCCCTGTTGTCGGATGCCAAGGGCTGGCATGAGCACGAACGTGGGCTCTATGTGCAGTATGTCGATGCGTCCGAGGTGACGCGGGTGTACGAAGGGCATGAGATCGCCGTTCACACCGCGCATCACTACGACCTGACGGCGTTGTCGGCGGCAGAGCTCACCGAGGAGGTCGCGGGCGACAAAGCGGCGCTCGAAGCCCTCATCGGACAGGACATCGTCGGCATGGCGTACCCCTACGGCACCTTCAACGACGACGTGATCGCGGCGGTACGCGCGGCGGGCATCCGCTACGCCCGCACCATTCGTCGCGGTGATTTTTCGCTCCCCGCCGAGCCGCTGACATGGGACCACACCTGTCATCATGCGGCGGAGGATGTGTGGGATGTGGTGGAGCGTTTTCTGAACGCGACCCCCACCGAACCGATGCTGTTGACCATCTGGGGACACAGCTATGAATTTGACGTGCGCGAAAATTGGGATCATATCGAGGCGCTTTGCGAGAAGCTGGGCGGTCGTGAGGATATAGCGTATGTGACCAACAGGGAGGCTTTGGGTCTGTAATGGAAAAACAAATCAACAAACGGCGTACCTTTGCGATCATTTCGCACCCCGACGCCGGTAAAACCACTCTTACCGAAAAACTGCTTCTCTACGGAGGCGCGATTCAGAGCGCGGGCATGGTCAAGGGCAAACGCTCCATGAAGCATGCGGTGTCCGACTGGATGGAGATCGAAAAGCAACGCGGTATTTCCGTGACATCGTCGGTACTGCAGTTTGAATACGGCGATCACTGCATCAATATTCTGGACACCCCCGGTCACGAAGACTTTTCGGAGGACACCTACCGCACGCTGATGGCGGCGGATTCCGCCGTCATGGTCATCGATGCCTCCAAGGGCGTCGAGCGGCAGACCAAGAAGCTGTTCAAGGTCTGCGTGATGCGGCATATCCCGATTTTTACATTTATCAACAAAATGGACCGCGAAGCGCGCGATCCGTTTGATCTGATGGAGGAAATCGAGCAGGTGCTCGGCATCGAGACCTATCCCGTCAACTGGCCGATGGGCTCGGGTCGCGATTTCAAGGGCGTCTACGACCGCGGTCGCGGCGAACTGCTTGCCTTCACTGCGGAAGGCAACGGCGCACACGAGGTGGCGGCGACCGCCGTCAAACCCGACGACCCCGCGCTCGACGCGATGGTGGGCGAGGATATGGCGTCCCGCCTGCGCGATGATATTGAACTGCTCGACGGAGCGGGCAGTGAATTGGTCATGGAGAATGTGCAGAACGGCTCGTTGTCGCCCGTGTTTTTCGGCTCGGCGCTGACGAACTTCGGCGTGGAACCGTTTTTGAGAGAGTTTCTGAACATGACGATGCCGCCGTTGCCGCGGCAGGCGGACGTGGGCGTGATTGATCCCGTGAACACGCCGTTCTCGGCATTCGTCTTTAAAATTCAGGCGAACATGAACAAAGCGCATCGCGACCGTATCGCGTTCATGCGCATCTGCTCGGGTCGTTTTGAAAAGGGCATGGAAGTGATCCATGTGCAAAGCGGCAAGAAGATGCGCCTGTCGCAACCGCAACAGATGATGGCGTCCGACCGTGAGATCATCGAGGAAGCCTACGCGGGCGATATCATGGGCGTGTTCGATCCGGGTGTGTTCTCCATCGGCGACACGCTGTGTATGCCCGGCAAAACCTTTAAATTTGAGGGCATTCCGACGTTTGAACCCGAAATCTTCCGTCTGGTGCGCCAGGTGGATACCATGAAGCGCAAGCAGTTCGTTAAGGGCATGACGCAGATTGCGCAGGAAGGTGCGATCCAGATTTTCCAGGAGCCGGGCGGCGGCATGGAAGAGGTGATCGTGGGCGTGGTCGGCACCCTGCAGTTTGAGGTGCTCGAGCACCGTCTCAACAACGAGTACGGCGTGCAGGTGCGTATGGACAGCCTGCCGTATCAATATGCCCGCTGGATCGAGAGCGACGTGCCCGATCCCCGCGCGCTGGACATCACCTCCGACACCAAGTTTGCGCAGGATATGCGCGGTCGCCCGTTGTTGCTCTTCTCGGGCGAGTGGAACATCCGTTGGGCGCTGGAGCATAACAAGGATCTGGTGCTGGCGGATTTCAGCAAGAATTAACGCAAAACAGCATAACGGCAAAGGCTTGAACCGAGTGGAAGAAAGCCTTTGCCGTTTTTTTGTTGAAAGAGCAACAGAAAGTGTTGTGAAGGATGACGAAATCCCGAAAAACACTTGCTTTTTGCAGGGATTATTGTTATACTTTAGAATAGACTTATTGTGCAAAATCGGCATATTCTGTTCACTATTCGGCAGGTTTTCAAGGTATATTCGGAGAACGGATCGGCAGGAGGAACGACCAATGAAAAGAACCACCCCCACAAAGCGCATCATTGCCGCCCTGATGAGCGGCTTGTTGCTGTTTACCGCGCTATTTTCGACCATGCCTGCGGCGACGTTTGCGCAGACCGCGTCGTTCCCGCAGGGCGTCTCGCTTCTTCCGACAAGTGTGTCGGACTGGGAGCGCCCGGTGCTGGGGGGATGCAGTGCGATCGTGAACAAAAACAGCCTCGGCGGGTACGATGTGGATATCGCTACTACGAAGTATTTCCCGCACGTGTCGTACGATCACGCCGATCGGGCGGCGGATCTGTTCGATTCCCTGTACTATCATTTTACAGTGACCGGTGCCGCTGATATCAAGCTGTACCTGAAAAAGGCGGACGGCAGCACCAAATCGCTTCACATCAACCAACTGATCGATACCACGTTGGCAAAGTACGACAGTGCGTTGGAAGTGGGTCAGTACGAAGGCTCGCTTCGCATCGACGAACTGGTGGAATACGGTATTGCGCAGAACCAGTTTGCACGGGCGGATGTGGTGGTGGACCAAAAAATCACGATCACCAGCATCTATCTGATCATCAAAGGCTCCATGAATGCCCTGACGCTGGTGGATACGCCGGTCGTCGACGGCACCCTCAACCTGATGCCCACCGCCGAACAGGTCGAACAGGCGGCAGTCGGTGTTTCCGGTCTGCAGGCGCTCTATTATGACTCGGCAACGGGTCGGTTGGTGATGAAGGGTGCGGCGGGCACGCAGGTGACGTTCCCCGTGTATCAGTACTACAACATCAACAACAATCCGAAAATGCTGTATAACATGACGGCGACCTGTGCGTACGACATCAAGATTCGCGGACAGGGTATTCAAAGTGCCGGCGACCGTGCAAAAGTCGAAGTCGGCGAGGTTTATGAGAAAGTATCCAATCTGCAGGGCGACTGGGCAAATGAAGCGGAGAACTGGCAAGCCAGCACCAACGCCGATCGGATCGCCAATTTCATCGGATCGCCGAGCTGGATTTTCACGGTGCCGATGAACGGCATTTATTATGTCAAAACCATGACACTTTGCCTGCAGGAGGCAGGCACGATCGAATTGCGCGGCCTGACGATGGGCCCCGAAACCTACGATGTCAACCGCCCCGATGCCGTGACATTCTCGCTCGGCAGTCAAGAAGCACAGGCGGGCGGCACGGTGCGCATCCCGCTGACCCTGGACAGCGCCCAGGGTGTGGCGAACTTTGACCTGGCGGTGAACTACGATCCCACGGTGCTCACACCGGGTGAGGTGGAGTGGAACACGGCGGTTGTAGGTTCCGGCAGAAACACCATGGTAAATGCCAACGCCAAAGACGGCAAAGTCAAGCTGATATACGTCGGCAATCAAAATACCGCGGCTTCCGGTACGGTGGCGTATCTGAACTTCACCGTGTCTTCGGCGGCGATGAGCGGCACGACACCGCTGACGCTCTCGATGGGTGCGGTGCAGGTGTATAACGACATCAATCCCGACAGCTACGGCGCGTCAGATCCGTCGGCGGTGAATACCACCGAC
Organism: Acutalibacteraceae bacterium; assembly: GCA_045540655.1. GTDB lineage: Bacteria > Bacillota > Clostridia > Oscillospirales > Acutalibacteraceae > RGIG1959. Next base: position 13,555 of record JAZQHP010000088.1, on the reverse strand, counting down.
GGCGAAGTGGTGATTGAAAAAGCTCCCGCCGCGTTGACCGTCGGCACGGCCGTCGGTACACCCGGCGACACCGTCACCATTCCCGTATCGGTGTCCGAAGGACAATATCTGACGGCGGCGCGACTGGATGTACTGTATGACAGCGCGGTGCTGGAGCCCGTGGTGACAGGAGAGGACGACAATCTCTACGCCACCGACATCAACACGGCAATTATCACCAACAGTGATATGTATATGTCCTATCTGAAAGCGGACGGCTGTGTGCGCTTTGCGTTTTCGTCCGCCGCGGACACCGGGTCTGCTGCAGGCGGTGTGCTGTACAAGCTGACCTTCCGCATCAAGGACGGAGCCACGGACGGCACGACCCCGCTTACCCTTGCGGTGCAGGAATTGTACGGCTCGGTCGGCGGCACCGATTATGTGCTTTTGTATGAAACGGTCGACGGCACGGTGGTGATCAACACGACCGCTACCACCACGACCACGACGTCTTCCACGACCACTACAACCACTACAACTCCCACCACTACAACTACCACGACTACCACCACGACTACCACCACGACCACTACGACAACGACTACCACGACTACAACCACGCTGGTCATGCCTCCCGAGGGCACCATCCGATTCCGTGCGGTATCGCATCAGGAAGCGGTTTACTCGGGACAGACGGTGACGGTGGATATCATGATGGACAGCGTCACGGGACTTGCCAACGTCGGTCTGACGATGTCGTACGATGCGGCGGCGCTGACCCCCGTTAAGCAGGGCAACAGCTACTTTGTCTGGGACGAAACGGTGATCGGCTCGTTGTCGTCGACTTACCGCATGGCGGATGAACATCTCGACGCAGAAAATGAAGAACTGAATCTGGCATTTGTCGCGGTCGATCGCAATACGAGTAAGACAAACGGCAAGCTCGGCAGCATCACCTTCACGGTGAACGACGGCTATCCGACGGTGAGCGATCCGATCTACGATATTCCCTTCCGCCTGTCCTGTAACGATGCGGCGTATTACAAACCGACAGCGACGGATGCGGATAAAGAAGGCTACGTGGTCGCGACCGTGATCACGATGGATGACACCGTATCGGTGTGCTATCCGCTGACACTCAGGTATTATGACGACAATCAGGTCATCAAGGAAGTGACCATCCCGAATACGGGCGCGGACATTGAGCAGGAGCATCCGCAAACTGCTCCGCAAAAGCTGAACTATGCGTTCATCGATTGGCAGATCCGCGACACGTCGACTCAGACGCTTGTGGAGCTCGATCCGATCTACGGCTACATTGTGGACGTGGAGGGCGGCACGATTACCGACAGCTTTGTGGAGAATACAGAGCAGTGGCTGGAGGATCAGACCTGCGCTTACTTCAACAAGATCATCCGTACCGAAGCGACCGAGGATCAGTTCGGCGGTCTGTACGGCTATGACACCCACGTGGAGATCCGGGCCAATGCCGCCCCGGACGGACAGGTCTTCTCACACTGGGAGGATCAGTACGGCAATATCGTCAGCTATGAATCGACCTATCGCTTCTATATTCCCGGCAACCTCGAGCTGAAGGCTTGCTACGCCGACAAAGCGCCCGCTAAAGCGCCCACCGCGGCGATGCATACGGTGCGCGGCGTATACGGCACCGACACCACCGGTACGAAGGGCTCCATCACATGGGTGTGCGCCGCCAACCTGGGCGATACCGCCTCCTATCGTGTGGAGGAAGCGGGCATTTATTACAGCACCAAGGCGTCCTATCTCGAGGAACTTCGAAACGGCGTTGCATCGAGCAATACGGTGAAGCCGGTCAAGGCAACGATCCTGTCGGAGGGCTCGGGTCAATTCTCCGTGACCATCAACAAGGTCGCCGCCGACAAGACCCGCGTGGCGATTGCCTACGTGACCTATACCGACCTGACAACAAACGAAACCATCACCGTCTACAGCACCAATACCCTTGACTATACCATGACGGCGACCAATCTGTAAGAAAGGGGACAAGTGAACGATGAAACAGCTTTATGAAACCCCCGAATTGCAGATTCTCCTGTTTGAAAGTGTGGAAGATATTGCCTATTACAGTCAGGGTACCGGGTTCATTCCCGATACCGACTCCGACGATTGGTTCGGAGATGAATAAACACGTTCCCCACCGCCGAAAGATTGTCGGCGGTGGGGTAGATTTATTACTGTTGTATTTATTTTGAGAAGGGAGAGCTTGACCGATGCTCAAGCGCTTTGAAGCGTTCGTGACGGGGATCGCCGTTTGCCATAAATACATCCAGCGCATCAAAACGATGGAGATGGAGGAATACGGTCTGAAGGGCACGCATGTGATGTGTCTGTATGAGATCCATCATCGGTGCGGTCTGACCGCCGCCGAGCTTTGCCGCCTGTGCGCGGAGGATAAAGCCGCGATTTCGCGGGCGCTGACGATGATGAAGGAAAAAGAGCTGATTGTCAGCGAAGGTCCTGTGTACCGTGCGCGCTGGCAACTGACGCCGCGTGGCGAGGAGATCGCCCGCAAGCTTGATGAAACCATCGCCCAGTGGGTGCTGATGGGCGGAAGCGGGTTGTCCGATGAGGAGCGCGAAACCTTTTACAAAGCGCTGGAGACGATTTCGCTCAACCTGCGTCAACAGCTGGATTCCTGATGAACATCGGTAAGGGTAGGAGCCCTTGCTTTATAAAAAGGAGAGAGTACATATGATGAAGTGTCCTCATTGTTCCATGGAAATACCGGATATTGCCAGGCACTGCCCGCATTGCGGCGCGGCGGTCGGCGTCGAAACGGAAGTGCCGATGACGCCGCCTGTGTACATGGCGCCCGCTCCGCGGGAGATGACCGAAGACGATCTGCCCGCGAAATACCGCCCGCTCGGCGCGTGGGGCTATTTCGGCTATTCGTTGCTGTTTTCCCTGCCCGTGGTCGGCTTTATCCTGCTGATCGTGTTCAGCTGCAACGGCAGCAACATCAACCGCCGCAACTATGCCCGCTCCTATTGGTGCGGACTGGTGCTGGTGGCGATCGTGGCGGTGATTGTCGCTGTACTGGCGATGGTCTTCGGCGCGGCGACCGGCGGCGCCGAGGCGTTTACGTCCTACTACGGCTAAGAGTTTCCGCCGACAAACCAACCAAAGTACAAAAGAGAAGATTCGGCGATAAACCGAATCTTCTCTTTTTATGTGCTGACTCGGTCGCCGCCGGCGCACCGTACAAATGCAGGGTTGCAAAAGCGCGGCAAATGGGCTATAATAAAGCGTATCAGACAGGGAAAGGGGGAAAACGTCCATGTGGATTGCACTGGGAATCATCGGCGGGCTGGGGTTGCTCATCGCGATTATTTTAACACTGCCCGTTTATGTGACGGCAAAGGATGACGAGCAGGGCGAGATGATGCTGCGGTATCATTTTTTGCACATGACGTTCGGCGAAGAGCCCGACCCCGACAACCCCATTTTATTGTATTTGTTGGACGTCAGCGGTCTGTCGCGCGCGAAAGGTACGGCGATCCGATCCAATGTCAAAACCAGCGGTGTGACGGTGACTTTAAAGGACACCTGCAATATTCTGTGGTCGCTTCTCGAGCAGGTGGTGTGGATTTTGCCGCACTGCAAGCTCAAGCGCTTTCGTTTGACGGTGGTGTGCACCGCCGACGATGCCGATGAAGCCGCCATGAATTACGGCAAATGCTGTGCGGTGGTGTATCCCGTGCTCGGCATGATCCACGGCATCCTGCCGATCAACATGAAGGACGAACGCATCGACATCCGTTGCGATTTCGATGCGCCCGAAGAGGAGTTTCATTACGATCTCAAACTGCGCACCAACGTCTGCCGTGTGCTGACGGCGTTCATTCGCATTGTGTACAAGGAAGCCCTGCGTGCCAATCGCGAACTCATCAGCGCCCAGACCCGCGCCACGCGCAAAAAGCGCCGCCGCAAAAAGAAATCCGCGACCCGTTAAACGGAATCGCGGAAGAACGCAAAGGCTTGCGTAAGATAATCGGTCATGATATCGGGAGTGCCGGTGAACAGACTGTGTTTGGCACCCTTCACCACATACAACCGACACATCGGACAGCGTGCGGCGAAGACGCGATGAAGGCGCGGTTTTACGACGGTGTCCTGTTCGGCGGACAGCAGAAGAACGGGCGTGCGGATCGCTTCGGCAAACGCGCGTTTGCGGATACGGCGGTTGATATGCAACGCTTCCTTGTTCCATCCCACCGATTTTTGCACGGTCTGATACCGGGGATGGGAACGGCGCAGTGCCATATTGTATTCAAACCGCGCGCGGCTGGCATCGGAGCTGTGTTCAAACGACGCCTGCGGATTGAACGGATGCGACAGCGCGGAGGCGACATCACCCCGATGCGCGCGGCTCCACTCGTAAACCGTGCCGAGTCTCGCGACCCACAGCGGCATCGCTTTCAGATCCGGCAGGAACAGCGGTGCCGACAGAATCGCCTTTTGCACAGGCGTGTCGGGATGCGCGTTGAGATACAGACACACGACCGCCCCGCCGAGGGAATGCCCAAGCAGAAACAGCGGTTTATCCTCCGACAGCGGGATCGCCACCTCACGGATGATCTGATCGAGGTCGGCGGCGTAATCGTCAAACTTGTTGACGTGAATGACCGAGTCGCTGTCCGTCAGGCGCGACGAGTGTCCGTGGCAACGCTGATCGTACACGAGAACGCTGTAGCCCTGTTGACGGAAATACCACGTCAGTTCGCAGAATTTTTCCACAAACTCGCTCAATCCGTGCACGATGATGACGGTACCAACGCTGTGCTCAACCGGATAAAACCGATAGTACAGCTCCGTGCGGTCAAAGGCGATGACGGTGCCTTCGCGGCAGACGCGACCGAGTTCTTCCTCGATGGACGCGATGCGTGCGGTAAATTCTTCGTCGCTTAAAATATGAATCGCAGTAGGTGTCGGCATAAGACGACCTCCTTTTGGCAGAATACAGGAATAACAAACAGAAAAGCGGTGATCCTAATGACAACGACAAAAACGCGCATGACGCGCATGGGTAAGGTGTGGTTGATCATCGGGGTGGCATTGATGGTATGGTGTGCGGTGTCGCTGATTGCGACCAAGCTGATCTACGACGGCATTTTTGTGCGGTATGAAGACCACACCGTCGCCGTGCCCGATGCGCTCACGCAGATGGTCGACGAGCGCACCACGGTGGTTTATCCCGCGGGCGACCACAAACTGACGGGCTACGTCTACCGCCCCCAACAAGAGGAAAAGGATGCCCTCATCGTGCTGGCACCCGGGTTTCACGCGTGTGCCGATGATTATTATTGGCAGATTTCCGAGCTGTTAGACTACGGATGGGCGGTATTTGCGTTCGATCCGACCGGCAGCTGTCATTCCGAAGGGGATTCCTGTGTGGGCTTCCCGCAGGAGCTGGTGGATCTCAAAGCGACGCTCGCTTTCATTCGCGAGGAGTCTCATCTGGAGTATGAAAAGCTGGTCCTGCTCGGTCACAGCCGCGGCGGTTATGCCGCTTGTTGTGCGGCGGATGAAGACGGTGTGGCGGCGGTGATCAGCGTCAGCGGGATCAACAGCGCGATGGAAGGTATCATGGGCTCGACGGTGAACGCCATCGGACCGATCGCCTACGGCAATTACCCGTTCCTGTGGCTGTATCAGACGATGCTGTTCGGCGGCGAGGTTGCCAACGCCGATGCGTCGCAGGTGCTGTCGGACAGCGATGTGCCGACGTTGCTCGTGCACGGACAAGCCGATGAGCAGGTGCCGCTGGATAAATATTCCGTGGTATCTCACGTCGACGAGATCGACAACCCGTCGGTGAAGCTGATGCTTTGCGCGGATGCGGGTAAAAACGGACACACGAATTTGCTGTTCGATGAGGACGGAACGGCAAACGATGCGCTGATGGCACAGATCCATCGGTTTCTTGAGGAGAATATCTGATACGAGGAGAATGACATGGATATCGTATTGATCCCGGCGTATGAGCCGGACGAGACCCTGCTTGACGTGCTCGCCGCGCTCAAAGAGGCGTCGCTGGAAGCGCTGGTCGTCAACGACGGCAGCGGACCGGCGTTTGATCCGATTTTTGAAAAAGCGAGCGAGACGGCGACCGTTATCGCACTGGCGCAAAACAGCGGCAAGGGCGCGGCGCTTCGCTTCGGCATGAACTATATCAAAACATCCCGTCCCGACTGTGACTACGTCATCACCTGCGATGCCGACGGACAGCATCTGGTTACGGATGTGGTGCGGGTGAGCGAACGGCTGCACGGCGGCGCGGATTTTGTGCTGACGGTGCGTCGCCGCCGCCATGACATTCCGTTTCGGTCGCGTTTCGGCAACACGATGTCCCGCATTATTTATACATGGCTCACCAACCAGTACTTATCGGACAATCAATCGGGACTGCGCGGCTTTGCCGTCAAGCATCTGGACTGGTTGCTCAAGGTGCGGCAGGACGGCTACGACTACGAAATGAATATGCTGTATGCCGCCAACAAGCAGGGTATCCGCATTACGACCCTGCCCATCGAAGCGGTGTACATCGGCAACAACGAATCGTCGCATTTCAAGCCCGTTCCCGACACCATCCGCATTTATCGCAGTCTGTTCGGCAGTGCCGCCGCGGTCTTCATTTCGTTTGCGGTGATGGAAGCGGCGCTGATCGCGCTGACCTTCATCCTGGGGTATAGCTACCTGACCGTGACGATCCCGAGTGTAGCGGGACTGTGCTGTGCGCTTCGCATTCTGATCGAGCGCTTCGGCACATTCCGCGGGATGCACTATCGCGATTATTACGCCACCCTGATTTACACGGTGATTTACTTCACGGTGTATCTGCTCGGGTGTCTTGTGTTTTCGCTGGCATTGCCGGGCGTACCGCTGGTGATCGCCTTCAATATCGTGTACATCCTGTTTATGCCGCTTCGCTATTACATGGTAAAATTCATGGCGATTGCGGGCAAAACCAATACATAAACAATAGAGAAAAGACGGCACATGTGCCGTCTTTTCTGTTTTTACGTCAGATCGAGCGCACGGATGGCGTCGGCATATCCGCCGCGGTCCAGGCGCAGAATCTGTTGCACGCAGGCGTACGCCGTGTCGGCATTCGCGGCGCCGTGCATCTTCACGACCGTCTTGACGGGACCGAGGAAGGTGGCACCGCCCTGGGCGTTGTAATCAAACACCTCGAACAGGCGGCGCGAGATGCGATCGATCGTGTCGCTGTTCGTGTCATCGCGGAAGCCTTCGACGATCGAGCGGGCAGCTTTTCCCGCCGTTTCGGCGCATTTGAGCAGGATATTCCCCGCAAAGCCGTCCGTGACGATCACATCCACAGCGCCTGTGATGAGGTCATAGCCCTCCACGTTGCCGACAAAGCACAGCGGCAACGCTTTGAGCTTTTCAAATGTCGCTTTGGTCAGCGCATTGCCCTTCTGGTCTTCGCGTCCGACCGACAGCAGTCCCACGCGCGGTGAGGGGTTGCCGTCCATGCACTGCATGAACGCGTTGCCCATTTTGGCAAAACGCACCAGATCGTCGGGGGTGCAGTCCATGTTGCCGCCGCAATCCACCAGACACACCAGATGCTCCGCCATACAGGGGAGGGCGCTGGAGAGGGCGGGGAACTTCAGTCCGGGAATCAGTCCCAGATGGCAGATCGAGCCCACCAGCAAGGCGCCTGTGTTGCCTGCAGACAGCATCGCCATGCAGGAATCGTCGGTTTTCAGGTGGCGGTACGCCGTCACCATGGAGGTATCGTCACTGCCGCGGAATACGACCGTCGGCAGGGCATCGGGAGAGACAAACGCGGTGGTGTGAAGGATGTCAAAGCGGGACGGGTCGACCCCGTCGAGCAAGGGGCGAAGCGCGGCTTCGTCGCCGACAAAGACCGCGGCAATGTCGGGATTTTCCGACAGCGCACGGACGGTGCCTTCGACGATGGGTGCGGGACCGAAATCGCCGCCCAGGGTATCAATCACAATGTGACGCATGAACGATCACTCCAACGAAAGAATAAAGCTGTAAACAGGTTGCTTGCCGTCAATCAGACCGATTTCAGCGAGCGGGAACGCACGGTCGAGGGCATCGCGCAGAGCCGCCGCTTCGTCCTCGGAAACGTCCTCGCCGACAAACACGGTGAACACTTCCTTCGGATCGGTTTCGTTGACGCGGCGCACCAGCTCCGTTGCCACGGCGACCTTTTCATCGCCGGCGGCAAGAATGGTTTCGCCGTCCAGCGCAATGTATTGTCCCGCCTTCACGTCCACGCCGCCGATATGGGAATCGCGCGTGGCGGTGGTGACAAAGCCGGTGGTGATGCCACCGAGGCACGAGGACATGTCGTCGATCAGTTCGTCGACCGTATCCACCCACAGGTTCATCATGGACAGCGCGGAATAGCCCTCCACCACGGACTTGGTGGGGATGACGCGCACGTCGGCACTGCCGTACATTTCGGCGGCCTGCTTGGCGGTCATCACGATGTTGGAGTTGTTGGGGAGGACGATGATGTGATCCGCGTCCACGCTTTGGAAGGCGTTCAGAAAGTCGTCCACGGAGGGGTTCTGCGTTTGTCCGCCGTTGATGACCACCGTCGCACCGATGCTCTTGAAATATTCGATGATGCCGCTGCCGGTTGCCGCGGCGATAACGGCGTATTTCAGGTGCTCCTTCTGAACGGGCTTCTCCGCCTGTTCGCTGTGTTGCACCGACATATTTTCAATCTTCATCGTGACAAATTCGCCGAAACTGCGTGCGTAGCCGAGCACCGTTTCGGGTTCAAAGGTGTGAATGTGCACCTTGACAATGCTGTCATTGCAGAACGCCACGATGGAATCGCCCATGCTTTCGAGGGGCTTGATGAAGTTCTGAATATCAAAGCGGGCAATGTCCGTTTTGGCGTGGGTCAGCTGCAGGATAAATTCCGTGCAGTAGCCGTATTCCAGCACGCTGTTCGGGCCGAAATCGATTGTCAGCGGCAAGTCGCCGTCGGCGGTATCGGCAAAGGTGTCGATGTCCTCGATATCCACCCCGCACAGCGCCGCCTGCATGCCTTCCAGCACGCAGATCAGTCCCGCGCCGCCGCTGTCCACCACGCCCGCTTCCTTGAGCACGGGAAGCATGTCGGGAGTCTGGGCGAGCACCTTTTTGAGGTAGTCGATGAGCATCGCCATGCAGTCCTCAAAGCTCGCAAACTCGTTGTGGTGCGCCTTGAGGTAATCCGCACCCGTGCGGATGAGCGTGAGCATGGTGCCTTCGGTGGGAGTCAGCACCGAGCGATAGGCGCTGTCCTTTGCGCACGCAAACGCATAGGCGAAGTCGGCGAGGGTGAGGGTATCCTTACCCTCCGTGCCGACGCCCAGTCCGTGAATGAACTGGGAGAAGATCACGCCCGAGTTGCCGCGAGCGGACAACAGCACCGCCTGTGCCATCTGCTTCATATAGGTGCCGACGTGTGCTTCGTCGGGGTTGCCGCCGCGCACACCGCCGCTTAAGGTTTTCACCATATTGGTGCCCGTGTCACCGTCAGGGACGGGGAATACGTTAAGATCGTTGATGGTATCCATGTTGCGCTTGAGGCAACGATAGCCTCCCGTAAACATGGCGTGCAGCTGAATACCGTTGATCAGAAGTGTCTGTGTTTCCATGAGCGTTACTCTTTCCCTTCAATGGTTACTTCCTTGCCGAAGCAATACGCGATCACGGTGCCGGGACCGACCGAAGCGCCGATGATGGGGCGCACGGTATCCATGTGAACCGTCTCAAACGGCGCCACCGCCAGCACGGCATCCCGCAGGGCTATTGCTTCCGCTTCACAGTCGGCATGGGAGATGTACAGCGTGTGATATTCGCCGTTTGCCGCCTCTTTCATCATGTTGGCGATGGCGGCGCGGGCGTTCGACGCACCCTTGACCTTCTTGGCGGCATAGTTCTGACCGATGCGGTCGGAAATAATGAGCGGCTTGACGCCCAGCAGATTGCCGAAGAAGGCGCTCGACGCGGTCACGCGACCGGCGCGGCGCAGGTATTCCAGACTGCCGACGGTGCCGCACTGGTTGACGCACAGCTTGATGTTTTCAATGTGCTCGGCGATCTCGTCAATCGTTTTGCCCTCGTCGCGGAGCTTCGCCGCTTCAATGGCAAGGTGCATCTGTCCCAGGCCGCTGATGAGCGAATCGATGCAGATGATGCGGCGCTCGGGATAGCGTTCGAGCAGTTCTCTTGCCACCACACGCGCGGTGTTGACCGACGCGGACAGCGCCGAGGAGCAGGCGATATACAGGATATCCATACCCTGTTCCAGATAGTTCGTGAACGTTTCCGTGCACACGCTCTGCGGGACCTGCGTGGTGGTGATGCGGGTGCCGCCGCGCATAATATCGTAGAAATCCTTGGCGGAATGCGATTCCCAGTCAAGCGACGCGGGATATTCCTCGTCGCCCACAAGATAGTTCATCGCCATATAGTCCACTTGGTATTGCTCGCGCAGAGCCTTGTTCATGTCCGACGTCGAGTCGGTGAGGATGATCGGTTTTGCCATAACGATTGACTCCTTTCTGCTGGAACGAAGGATGATTACTTTTCACGTTGGGCGGCAATGATGTCCGCCATGATGGCTTTTTCTTTTTCGTTGCCTTCACTGATCTCGGTGCCGTAATAGAACGCGGCGCACAGACCGGGACCGATGGAGGAACCCGACGACATACCGACGGGATTGATGATGATTTCCTTAGGGGCAAATTCCTTCTGGATCATATCGGCGAGGATCTGTGCCTGCTCGGGGCGGTTGGAGTGTGCCACAAACATGGTCTGCTCCTCGGGGTTGACCACGGTCGCACGCATATAGCGGATCACCGCGTCAAATGCATTTTTCTTGCCCTTGAAGCGCGCGAGCACCTCCGCCATACCTTTGCGGTTGAAGTCCGCCATCGGATTGACACCGACCAGCGTGCCGAAGAAGGCTTTGAAATTGGAGATACGGCCCGTTTTGACAAGGAAGAACAGGTCATCCATCGGACCGATCTGGTGGATGTGATGCTTGTTCGCTTCCACGAATGCCGCGGTTTCCTCGATGGTGGCGCCTTCGGCTTTCTTTTGCGACGCCATCATCACCAGCATCGCCAGCGACGTGGAATAGCGAAGCGAGTCAATCACGATGATTTTGCGCTCGGGATAATTCGCGCGCAGATCCTTGGCGACCATTTCGCACGCCTGATAGGTGCCCGATACGCCCGAGGAAAGCACGATGGACAGGATGTCCTTGCCTTCCTGCAGGAAGCGCTCGTACAGCTCGATAATTTTACCGGCGGGAGCATACGCGGTCTTATATAAGGTTTTGCGGTCGGTCATGGATTCATAGAATGTTTTGGGGTCATGATGCTCCCAGTCGATGTCCGTCTCCTCGGAATGCCCGTCGGGGAAGTAGATGATACCGGGAATGTAACCGGGAATATCAAACCGCTCGCGAAGCGGGCGGGTCAGGTCGGAGGATACGTCGGGAAGAATCACAAAATCTGCCATAAACAGCACTCCTTTACAAATAGTTCACAATATGTAATGATAGCACAAGAATCGCGCGATTTCAATGTTTTACGCGTTTTTTTTACAAAAAGGGATGAAATTCGGGACAACATATGCTATACTGAACTATATTTATGCAACTCTTTTCTTATGCGGAGGAAAATATGGGGATTTGGGGAATTATCGGATGTGTCGCGGCGGCGCTGTTCGTCAGCGGCACGATCGTCATGCTGGCGGTGACATCGCGCATCGCCGCCAAGGTGTATGAAGCGACGCTCGTGCGCACATCGCCCGACAAATGGGGGCGCGTGTGCTCGGCGCCCGACAACGAGGAGCAGATGGCGATGTGGAATCTCGGCGTTGCCTGGGGCGACACGCATCGGGAACGCGCGGTAGAGGTGACGATCCGTCACGACGATCTGCGCCTGTGCGGCGAATATTTCGACTTCGGCTCCGACCGCTGTGTCATCATTCTGCCCGGGCGCTGTGAGAGCTTGGTGTATTCGTATTTTTTTGCCGAGCCGTATCGCCAGGCGGGCTTCAACGTGCTGGTGATCGACTCGCGCGCTCACGGTCTCTCGGAGGGTACGCACAACACCATCGGTGTCAAGGAAAGCGGCGACCTGCTGGCGTGGGTGCGCTACGCGGTGGATACCCTGCAAAACCGCGAGATCTATTTCCACGGCATCTGTGTCGGCACCTCGACGGCGGTGCTCGCGATGAACAACGAGGCGTGCCCGCCGCAGGTCAAAGGACTGGTGACCGAAGGCTGTTTTGTATCCTTCCGCGAAACCTTCAAGCAACATATGATCATCGACAAGCGTCCGCTGTTTCCCGTGCTTGATCTCGTGATGCTGAACATCTGGCGTCACACCGGCACGAACGTCTATCGGGACAAACCGATCCGACTGATGAAATCGTTGCGTCAGCGGGTGCTGTTCCTGTACGGCAGAGAGGACGTGTTCTCCCTGCCGCATAAGAGTCAACAGCTGTTCGACGCCTGCGGCAGTGAGGATAAACAATTGGTGTGGTTTGATCACGGCAAGCACTCGCATCTGCGTCTGACCAACCCCGACAGCTATGATCGCGCGATTGTGGAGTTCCTGCGGAATGAGTAAAAAGTATGCGGTATTCACGATGGATGTGGAAGCCTTTTCCGACACGGAATGCGTGGGGTATTCGGGGCAGAGCGTGAAGGTGGATCTGCTGGACGGACTGGATGAGTACATCCGCCTGCTGGATACATACGACATCAAAAGCACACTGTTCACGGTCGGGCGGCTGGTGCCCGATCTGGCACAGCGCCTGCGCGCGTTTGCGGACAACGGACACCGCATCGCGCTCCACAGCTGGACGCACGTTGCCCCCATGAAGCAGACTCTCGCGGAGTTCCGCGAGGACACCCGCCGCGCCAGACGGGCGGTGAGCGAATCGCTCGGTGTGGAGGTGGAGGGCTATCGCGCTCCGCACTTCAGCATGGATCACGAGCGGCTGGAAATACTGCGGGAGCTCGGTTTTTCCTATGACGCGAGCTTTTTGAATTTCCCCGCCCGCCATACTGTGCCGATGGATATGAGCGACTTTGAAACGGTGCGTCCGAATATGTTCCGCAAGCATGGCTTTTATGAGTTCGGTTTGTCGCAGGCCCGCATATTCGGGCATCGCTATCCGATTTCCGGCGGCGGGTATGTGCGACTGGGGCACTGGGGCTTTATCCGATCGCTCATCCGACGGCAGATCCATCGGGACGATTATTACGTCTTTTATCTGCACCCCTTTGAAATGACCAAACAAGCAGTACCCGATATCAAATCCCTGCGGGGTTACGACCGCTATTATCTGCAATGCGGTATCAAGACCTATTGCCGCAAGGTCGAGCAGATCATTCGGATGCTCCGGAAAGAGGGGTATGAATTTATTACCTATGAGGACCTGATCCGCGTCCTCGACCGCCGATAAGGCACACGACACATACCCGCAAAAAAAGACGATCGAAGTCGGATCGTAG
>JAZQHP010000087.1:0-26634 GCA_045540655.1 Acutalibacteraceae bacterium | reverse complement strand
ACCGCGGTTGCGAGGCGTTTTGATATACATTTGTTACGATCAGTCGTCCGCGGCGCTCGCGCTACCGAGTGTGCCCGTGGCGACCGCTTTCAGATACGCGTTGATAAAGCCGTCGATTTCGCCGTCCATGACCGCGTTGATGTTGCCGCTTTCAAAGCCGGTGCGATGGTCTTTGGCAAGCGTATACGGCATGAACACATAGGAACGGATCTGACTGCCCCATGCGATCTGCGACTGGTTACCCTTGATATCTTCGATCTTTTCAAGTTGTTCGCGCTCTTTGATTTCAACGAGCTTGGAACGCAACATCTTCATCGCCGTGTCGCGGTTCTGGAACTGACTGCGTTCACTTTGGCACGCCACCACAATACCGGTCGGAATGTGCGTCAAACGCACCGCAGACGAGGTTTTATTGATGTGCTGACCACCCGCGCCGCTCGCGCGGAAAACGTCCATTTTGATGTCCTCGGGACGGATTTCAACCTCGACACTGTCGTCAATTTCGGGAATCACTTCCACCGCCGAGAAGGAGGTGTGACGGCGTCCCGACGAGTCAAACGGCGACACACGCACCAGACGATGCACGCCCGCTTCGCCTTTCAGGAAGCCGTAGGCATTTTCACCTTCGATCAGGATCGAAGCACTCTTGATACCCGCCTCATCACCGTCGAGATAATCGAGAATCTGGTACTTAAAGCCGTGAATTTCCGTCCAACGGGTATACATACGATAAAGCATCTGTGCCCAATCCTGCGCTTCGGTGCCGCCGGCACCCGCATGGAAGGTCATGATGACGTTGCTGTTGTCGTATTCGCCCGTGAACAGTGTCGACAGGCGCTGGCGCTCCAGCTCCGCGATCACATGCTCCACCGCTTCTTCGCACTCGGGAAGGAGGTCGAGTTCCTCCTCCTCATCGCCCATTTCGATCAGCGTCATGGCATCGTGATAATCCGCCACCAGCTTTTCATATGCTTCGATGCGCTGACGGAGATTCGCCGCACGCTGTGTCGTTTGCTGAGCGCGTTCCATGTTATCCCAGAAGCCGTCCGCCGCTGAGCGCTGTTCAAGCTCCGCGAGCTCACGCTTCATCTGCGTCAGACCGATCGCGGATGCCAATTCTTCGATTTCGGGCTCATACGCCGACAGTTTCAATTTCAATTCTTCAAATTGAAGCATGATCGTTTCTCCTTTTAATACAATGTCTTCCGAACATTCGCATAAGAGACGGCACAAACGGACATCTCTTTTCTGTCATATCAAACCAAGTTATATTATACCGAAAGAGCGGCGCTGTGTAAACCTTTATTTTGCATTTTTTGTAAAAAAAGACCTCTCGGAACCAAAACGGAACCGAGAGGTCTTCGGAAAAACAAAGAATCAGCCCATCATGCTGGCAACTTCTGCCGCGAAGTCGTCCTGACGCTTCTCAAGGCCTTCGCCCTTTTCAAAACGCACGAACGCCACGAGCGTCAGATCCGCCGAGCATTCCGCCACATACTGACCGACAGTGATGTCGCCGTTCTTAACAAACGCTTGCTGGAGCAGGCAGGTCTCTTCATAGAACTTCGCCACACGACCCGGGAGAATTTTCTCGCGGATGATGTTCTCCGGCTTCTTCGCGTTCTTGGGATCGTTCATGATCTCCGCCAGACGGATCTTCGTCTCCTTCTCGACATCCTCAGCAGGAACGGTTTCCTTGCTCAGGTACATCGGGTTGAGAGCCGCGATCTGCATCGCCACGTCCTTACCGCACGCGGTAACCACGTCGGCGTCCACGCCGTCCGCTTCAAACTTTACGAGCACGCCGATACGGCCGCCGCCGTGGACATACGCCACGCAGTCGCCTTCATAGCGCTCGAAACGACGAATGCTGAGGTTCTCGCCGATGACGAGGATCTTCTCGCGAAGAGCCGCCGCCACATCTTCCGAACCCATGGGCAGGGTCAGCAGTTCTTCCACAGACGCGGGAGCCTTGTCCGCCACGATCTGCGCCAGAGCCTGAACAAACGCCTGGAAGTCCGCATTCTTAGCCACAAAGTCGGTCTCGGAGTTGACTTCGATCACAACGCCGACTTTGCCGTACACATTGGCGTACACCATTCCTTCGGCAGCAATACGACCGGCTTTCTTCGCCGCGGCCGCGAGGCCTTTCTCACGCAGGAAGTCAATGGCCTTGTCCATGTCGCCGTCGGTTTCCGTCAACGCCTTTTTGCAATCCATCATGCCAACACCCGTACGCTCACGCAGGGTCTGGACATCTTTCGCAGTAAATGCCATGAGATTTGTCCTCCTATATTCTGGAATTATTCCGCCGCTTCGGGAGCCGCTTCTTCCGTGGTATCTTCGCCCTGACGACCCTCGATGATGGCGTTCGCCATGGTCGCAGTGATCAGCTTGACGGCACGGATCGCGTCGTCGTTGCCGGGGATGACATAGTCCACATCGTCGGGATCGCAGTTGGTGTCAACGATCGCGACCACGGGGATGCCCAGCTTCTTCGCTTCGGAGACAGCGATCTTCTCCTTGCGGGGATCGACGATGAACAGCGCGCCGGGAAGCTTCTTCATGTCTTTGATACCGCCGAGGAACTTCTCAAGCTTCTCGATCTCGCGGTTGAACTTGATAACTTCTTTCTTGGGGAGCAGGTCAAACGTACCGTCCTCCGCCATCTGATGCAGCTGAGCCAGACGGGCAATACGGCCGCGGATGGTGCGGAAGTTGGTCATCATGCCGCCCAGCCAACGAGCGTTGACGTAGTAAGCACCGGCACGCTCCGCTTCCTCACGGACGGAGTCCTGCGCCTGCTTCTTGGTGCCGACAAACAGCACGTTCTCGCCGTTCGCGGAAAGATCACGCACGAACATGTACGCCTCTTCCAGCTTGCGCACGGTCTTCTGCAGGTCAATGATGTAGATGCCATTGCGCTCCGTGAAGATGTACGGAGCCATTTTGGGGTTCCAGCGACGGGTCTGGTGTCCAAAGTGAACACCGGCTTCCAGAAGCTGTTTCATGGATACGACTGCCATAATAAATTCCTCCTTGGTTGTTTCACCGACGGGTCTCGTCGGCGGCCTCCGCAGGCGTGGTGAACGGTCACCGAATGTCGCGGCACCGACCGCCCTTTTCGCTCTGCGTGCGTTTTGCCGATATATTATATCATCCGATCTTTTGTTTTGCAAGTCTTTTTTGCGGATTTTTTTGTGTTTTTTAAAGTTTTTTCGTTTTTCGCATAGGACAGCCGCTCAAAGACATAGAGTGACAGCACAAAAGGAGGCATGCTGTATGTTTTCACAGTTTCTGGAGATGCTGTCGCATCTGTTGTTTTTTGCGCTTCACCTGTCGGGCGGCTCCTTTCCCCGCCCATTGACCGCCGCCGAAGAAGCGGACGCGATCCGTCGTTTTCGTGAACAGGGTGATATGAACGCCCGCAGTCTGCTCATTGAGCATAACCTTCGCCTGGTGGCGCACATCGTCAAGAAGTATTACGGCAGTTCCAAGGACCAGGAGGATCTGGTTTCCATCGGTACCATCGGGCTGATCAAAGCGGTCAATACCTTTGACCATACCAAAGGTGCGCGTTTGGTCACGTACGCTTCCCGCTGTATCGAAAATGAAATCCTGATGTTCTTCCGCGCAGGAAAGAAAAGCGCCGGGGACATCTCACTGTCCGAGCCGATCGACACCGACAAAGACGGGCATCCGTTATCGCTCATCGATGTGATTGCCGACGAAGACACGCTGTGTGAAGATCTGGAACAAAAAATCAACATTGAAAAACTGCGGCAGTATCTGCCCGAGGTGCTCGACGAGCGTGAACGCGAGGTGATCGAGCGCCGATACGGACTGCAGAGGGACGAATTGCCGCAACGCGAGGTTGCCAAAGCGCTCGGTATCTCCCGCAGTTATGTGTCACGCATTGAAAAACGCGCCCTCGAAAAATTGCGGGCGCGTTTTGAAAAAGGGAATCGATAATCACGAAAGCAACACAGACAGCCCGTAGAGTGCCGCCAGATGCAACGGATAATAGATATAAAACACGTATTTCATGCGCAGGCGTCCGCGCTGTCCGTTATACAGCGCAAGCGGCAACAACGCCGTCAGACACCACCACTGTATACCGCCGTAGGTCAGCGACATCGCTACCAGCCCGATCGCCGTCATGCCGAGCCGCTCAAAGCGCGTGCGTCCGAAGTAGATGAGAAGCGGCAGACAGATGCCGGCAAAACCGTAATCGACATCGAACGATACCGCTTTACCGAACGTCCTGCCGAGCGTGTACAATCCCCATACCAGCACGATCCCGCCGCACACCAGCAGATAACGCCACACCGTACGCTTGCAAAGCAGGGTGTCACAAATCATGATCAACGCCACACTGCAGGCGAAAGTCACCAGCACACATTGGTACGCGGAATGCATCACGACGGCATACACCAGCTGGCAGGGAATCGCCGCCGCGATGAGCGTCAGCAAATACCGTTTGCGACTGCGGGTATAGCGACATCCTTCCGCGATCATATATGCAAAAATCGGGAACGCCGCGCGTCCGATGATCCGAAGCCAGTTCTGCGTCGGAAACAGCAACATCCCGACGTGATCGACGGTCATCAGAATCATCGCGAGAATTTTGAGCTGATTACCGCTCAGCCCGATGCACCGATCCTCCATTTCAGACGTTCCCTCCTCTCGTTTCCTGTGCTTAAAAAAGCGAGGCTGTTTTCGCTTAAACGGAAAACAGCCTCACAGCCTTTTACAGCATATCGTCGAACACCGCGCCCGTTGCACCGCTCGTCACGTGTTGCGCGTAACGCTTGGCGTAACCCGTCAGTTCGCGTACAGGCGGCGTCCACGCCGCACGGCGCGCCGCCAAGGTATCTTCGTCAACCAGAAGCGACAGCGAACGATTCGGAATATCGACGGCGATGGTATCGCCCTCTTCCACCAGCGCGATCAGACCGCCTTCCGCCGCTTCGGGCGAAACGTGACCGATGGAAGCGCCGCGGGTAGCACCCGAGAAGCGACCGTCGGTGATCAGCGCCACACTCTCGCCCAGTCCGCGACCGACAATCGCCGAGGTCGGTGTGAGCATCTCACGCATGCCGGGGCCACCTTTGGGACCCTCGTACCGGATGACAATGACGTCGCCTTCGTGGATCTTGCCCGTCATGATCGCTTCGGTGGCATCCTCTTCGCACTCAAACACGCGCGCAGGACCGCTGTGCACCATCATGGACGGTGCCACGGCGCCCTTTTTGACCACCGCGCCCGACTGCGCGAGATTGCCGAACAGAATGGCAATACCGCCGTCCTTGCTGAACGGGTTATCCAGCTTGCGCACGATCACGCCGTCGGCATCCTTCGCCGCGTCCAGACGCTCGCCGACCGTACCGTTGACGGTGGGAATATCGCGGTGAATCAAACCGGCTGTATCCAGCTCCTTGAGCATGGTCTGGATGCCGCCTGCATCGTTGAGATCGGTGATGAACGTGGTACCCGCAGGATTGAGCTTGCAGATCTGCGGGGTCTGACGACCGATTTCATCGATCTGTTCCAGGGTCAGCGGGCAACCCGCCGCATGGGAAATCGCCAGAATGTGCAGAATGGTATTCGACGAGCAACCAATCGCCATGTCGGCACGCAGAGCATTCTGAAATGCTTTGGGAGTCAGGATATCAAGCGGACGAATGTTGTCGCGGAGCAGATCCATCACGCGCTCGCCCGCCGTTTTTGCCAGGCGGATACGCGCCGCGTGCACCGCGGGCACCGTGCCGTTGCCGGGCAACGCCATGCCGATGGCTTCGGTCAGACAGTTCATGGAATTGGCGGTATACATACCCGAGCAGGAACCGCAACCGGGGCAGGCATTTTCTTCCTGACAACGGAGCTCCTCCGCCGACAGCTTGCCGGCAGCGAAGCTACCGACCGATTCAAACATTTCCGACAACCCCATGCGCTCGCCCGCGCCGTTGTGACCGGGCATCATGGGACCGCCCGACACAAAGATCGACGGCAGATTCATGCGGCAAGCCGCCATCAGCATGCCGGGAACGATCTTGTCGCAGTTGGGAATAAACACCACCGCGTCCATCGGATGCGCGGTGAGCATAACCTCGATGGAATCGGCGATCAGCTCGCGGGAGCAAAGCGAATATTTCATGCCCTTGTGGTTCATCGCCAGGCCGTCACATACACCGATCGTCTGGAACGTGAACGGCACGCCGCCCGCGTTGCGGATGCCCGCCTCGACCGCTTTAGTGATGGTGTCGAGATGGGTGTGACCGGGAATATAATCGCTTTTGGAGCTGACAACCGCGATAAACGGGCGTTTCATCTCACTGTCGGTAATACCGAGCGCCTTCAGAAGCGAACGGTGCGGGGCTCTCGAAGGGCCCTCCTTTAACAAATCACTACGCATGATGCATCCTTCTTTCTTATTGAACGGCGGAATCCGCCAGATTTTCCAGCAACGCTTTACACGTATGGTACATATCCACCGACTGTTGTCGCGATGCGGTGCCGTCGGGGGTGCGCACACCGAACCACATGTGCTCGGGCAGGTCTTGCATCGCGGGTTGTTCCCGACGTGCATCCGCCGCCCAGTCCCAGCAACACAGCTCCTCGTTATACGACGCAGAAGCGGTGTCAAGCGGGGCGAAGAACCAATAATCCTCATCGGTAACATGGGTCACCGTATCCAGAAACCCGCGCAGACTGACATCGTCGAACACATACAACATATTCTCGCCTGTCGACAGGGTGGAAATCAGCTTTTGCGCATCCGAATGCCCGATACCGGGCGCCACATCCGACGCATAGGTCGGATTGAGATTGACCACCGATACCTCCACCTTACCGTCGCCGTCGACGTCCGTACCGTTTGCCGCCATATAGGCTTCAAACACTTCCTGTTCGGGCGGGAGCAATGCATATTCGGTGACCACGATCACCTCATAATCGGGAGGATCGGCCGTCAACGTCTGGTGCAGGAAAATCAGCGCCAATATCAGCAGGAAGGCGACGAAAATGAGTGCCCATTTGTGATGGTACCAAAGATTCTGCCATTTTTCTTCCGCTGTCTTGGGGGCTTTCGGAGGCGGCGGAGGCGTCAATTCCGAACGGTCCACACCCGCCAGTGCCATATCCCGTGCCATGCTGTCCCCTCCTTATGCACATCGACGTTTTTCAGTATCATACCAGATTTTCCGATGCTTTGCAAGTGGTGGCCGCGGGAATTCCCGAAAACTTACACATTATTCATATTTTTCGCACGACATGGGTGTGACGGCAATAAGCAAGATACGTATCGCGGATCGCTTTCAGATCCCGCTGACGGATCGCCGCCGTATGCCCGTCGGACAGCACAAATTCCCGATCCGCAGACACCACGTGATCCATGTTGACCAAAAAACTCTGATGACAACGCAAAAAACAGGAGCGACGCAGACGCGATGCCAGTACATCGAGGCGGCAATAGACCGTCAGCACCTCACCATCCGAGCAATGAATCAGGCACTTGCTGTTGCGGCTCTCGATAAAGACGATGCGGTGAAACGGTAAGCGATGCACCGTGCGACGGCAACAAACCGTCAGGCAATCCGACGGACAATCTTCGATGAGACGCTCCAGCTTTGCATCGGCTCGCTCACCGCTCATGGGCAATATCCAGTAGTCATCCACACCCCAATCATAGCCATCCACAGCAAACGCATCGCTGAGGCTCGCCAGAACGATCTTTCCGCTGAAACGGGCACGGCGGACGGCGGCGATGGTATCCTGCAAGAACGGCATGCCGTCCGCTACCAGAATCACGACATCCAGCGACGTACCGTCTTCGATCTCATACAGCAGATCCTGCGCCCGACGGTATTCGCCAATAGAAAATGCCACCGCCCGACGTGCCAGCGCCTGTCCGAGCCACTCTGTCAATGCGCATCGCACATCTTCCTGCACCGCCCCGATCGCCACCCGCATACCGTTCACTCTCCTTTTTGTCGGTTTCATCGGAAACCGCGTTATTTTCATCGACTTCATGTTCACGTCCGTTCGCCGTGTTACAATGCTCTTCACAGAAACGGAGGCGTCTGAATCATGACCACCTATTCCATTCGTCCGGAATTGCATATACGCAAGGACCTCGGCTTGTATATCGCCTACGGCATCCGAGCCCGTTGCTGCCGTCGCCCGGTCTTTTGCATCGCCGACGTGTTTGCCCGCCGCCGCGAAGCTTTGTCCTTTGCCGCTCTTTGCAATCGGGAGCAACCCGACTGGCGGCATATATATGACATCATCGACGATGTCATATAGAGTGACGAAAATTTCCAAATGTTGATATTCTCAACTACTATTTTACACTTGTTTATCGTTTTGTCAAGTCAAAATCGTCAACTTTATTAATAAAAACGTCTATTGTTCAGTATATACCAAAACGGTGCATTTGGGCGAAATCCGTGGAAAATGATGGAATTGCCGATGAAAACAGCAAAAACAGGCAGGATACTCGATGGTATCCTGCCTGTTTGTGTTATATAAGCGATTTAATCCTGCGTGATATCTCCGAACGGCGACAGCGACCGTTTCAGAATGCCGTTGAGCTGAGCAATGGCGATACCGTAGTTGGTCATCGGCACGCCCGCTTCAGCAGCAAGGCGGGCACGATGCTGCATCTCGGGTTCATTGAGCATACATCCGCCGCAGTGTACCACCAGCGCGATATCCCGAAGATCATCGGGAAAGGTGCCGCCCGAGGTGAACTCAAAGTCAAGCGCCTTGCCGGTATACCGACGGATCCACGCGGGCAGTTTCTGCGTGCCGATGTCACCGCACTGGCGATGATGTGTACAGCCTTCGCTGATCAGTACGCGATCGCCGTCGCGAAGTGCATCCAGCGCAAACGCGCCTTTGACCGCCTGCTTCAGCGTACCCTTATAACGGGCAAATAAAATGGAAAACGAAGTCAGCGGTACCGTTTCGGGCACGATTGTCGACACCTGATCAAACACCTGCGAATCGGTGATAACCAACGCAGGCGGATTCGCCAGCCCATCCAGCGCATGACGAAGGGTCGTTTCCTTGGTGACCAACACCGTCACGTCCGCATCCAGCAGATCGCGAAGCGTCTGCTGTTGCGGCAAGATCAGCCGCCCCTTCGGCGCCGCCGCATCGATCGGAGTAACCAGGACGACCACATCGCCCGCCTTCACAAGATCCGCCGCGATCACCTTGGGCGCTGTCGACGGCAGGGTGAGCTTTGCGAGCGTATTTTTGAGTTCCTCCACCCCGCGTCCGTCCACCGTGCTGACGATGATACCGTCGCGCGGCGGCAATCCATCGGGGCACAGATCCGCTTTGTTGCGCACGATCACATAGGGCAAGCGACGCTCCTCAAACAGCGCTGTCAGCGCCCGCTCCGCTTCGCTGAGTGTCGCTTCCCGCCCGTCGGTCACCAGCACCGCCACATGGATGCGGCGAAGCACCTGTCTGGTCTTCTCCACGCGCATCTCGCCGAGCGTTCCCTCGTCATCAATGCCAGGCGTATCGATGATCATCACGGGACCCAGCGGCAACAGTTCCATCGCCTTTTGCACAGGATCGGTGGTGGTGCCCTTCACGTCGGACACCACCGACAATTCCTGTCCCGTCACCGCGTTGACAAGACTCGATTTGCCGACGTTGCGTAACCCGAAAAAGCCGATATGGACGCGGTCGGCGGCTGTGGTCTGTGTCATAGTCATTCCTCCGTCAGAAGCGGAAATCGCGGCGGTTGGACGCCTTGATATCCTCGATGTTCTGTCGCGCAATATCGCGCACCTTGTCTTTGGGTACCTTCGCGAGCTCCTCCTCGACCATCTTAAAGCCGATTTCACGCGTTTCCTCGGACGCATAGTCCACCAGGAACTCCGTGAGCGTCATCAGCGCGTTCGGATGGCAACAATTCAGGATCTGTCCGCTCTTGCACAGGCTCATGAAGCGGTCGCCCGTGCGTCCCTCGCGATAGCAGGCGGTGCAGAACGACGGAATGTGTCCCATTTCCATCAGCCAGCGCACCACTTCATCGAGGGTACGCTGATCGGACACGTCAAACTGCTCGGAATCGTGAGGACGCTCCTCTTCGGTGTAGCCGCCGACCGACGTGCGCGATGCGCCGCTGATCTGTGAAATACCGAGGCGCAGAGCGCGGCCGCGCACCTCCTGCGATTCGCGGGTGGAGATGATCATGCCCGTGTAAGGCACGGCAATGCGGATGCAGGCGATGATCTTCTCGAACATATCATCGGGCAGTGCATTTTCAAAATCCTCGGGATTGATATCGTTGGCCGCCTTCAGGCGCGGCACGCTGATGGTGTGCGGACCGACGCCGTGCTCCGCTTCCAGATGTTCCGCGTGCATCATCAGACCGACAAACTCATACATGTAATTCTGCAGACCGAACAGCACGCCGAGTCCGACATCGTCGATGCCGCCTTCCATAGCGCGGTCCATAGCTTCCGTGTGATAATCGTAGTTGTGCTTCGGACCCGTGGGATGCAGTTCCAGATAGCTGGGCTTATGGTAGGTTTCCTGGAACAGGATGTACGTACCGATGCCCGCGTCTTTCAGCTTGCGGTAGTTCTCCACGGTGGTCGCCGCGATGTTGACATTCACGCGGCGGATCGCGCCGTTTTTATGATTGATGCTGTAGATCGTCTTGATGCATTCCAGGATGTATTCAATGGGGTTGTTGACGGGATCCTCGCCAGCTTCGATCGCCAGACGCTTGTGACCCATATCCTGCAGGGCGATCACCTCGTCACGCACCTCTTCCTGCGTCAGCTTTTTGCGGGTGATGCACTTATTTTTTACGTGATACGGGCAGTACACACAACCGTTGACGCAGTAGTTGGACAAATACAGCGGCGCAAACATGACAATGCGGTTGCCGTAGAACGCCAGCTTGATTTCCTCCGCCAGGCGATACATCGCCTCGACCTTTTCAGGCAGATCGCACGCCAGCAATACCGCCGCTTCGCGATGGGACAGTCCGCCGCAGGTAAAGCCTTGCTCGGTTTGCTTCGGACGCGCCTTTTCAAGGATCTCGTCGATCAGGGCGGCGTTGGACTTGTTCGCCTGTGCGTAAGCGATGGTGTCCAGAATTTCGCCGTCGTGGATAAATTCCTCTGCTTTGAGTGATTTCGGATTGTAGTTTGCCATAAAGGATATCCCCTTTCAAAAGTATCACGAATGATGGGTCATTTTGCTGTCGCCACGGGCGGTGACCACTTCAAAACCGATCGCCGCCATGCGGTCGGACAGCTCTTTGAGACTTTGCGCCGCTTCGGCGCCCGAATGCAATTTGTTGTTATACAGCGCATATTTATCCCGCACCGCCACGGGAGACAGGTTGGGCATCACGACATTCGCCCCCGCCAGCATTCCCCGCTCGCGACCGTCGGACTGCAGACTGCCCAGCGCCGTGGTGGCGGGAAGCAGAATCGCCGGATGAATCAGGCGGATAAGCGACAGTAAAAAACAGGTCAGCGCGACATCTCCCGCCGCCTTGTCGGCAAACGGGGTGTCTTTGTGCGGGATGAACGGACCGATCCCGCACATGTCGGGACGAAATTCTTCGATAAATTTCAGATCCTTCGCCAACATCGCCGTGGTCTGATACGGCGAACCGACCATAAAGCCGCATCCGACCTGATACCCGCACGTCCGCAGACCGTAAAGACACTGCATCCGACGTTCAAACGACAGCTCCGGCGGATGCAAAAGAGCATAATGCGCGGCGTCGGCTGTTTCGTGGCGCAGAAGATAGCGATCCGCGCCCGCTTCGCGTAAGCGACGATAGCTCTCAAGCGAACGCTCCCCGAGCGACAGCGTGATCGCACAGTCGGGATAGCGATGCTTGATTGCCGACAGCAGATCCGTCAGCCACGCATCGGTGAACTGACCGTCTTCCCCGCCCTGCAGGACGAAGGTACGAAAACCGAGCACATACCCTTCCTCACAGCAGGACAAAATGTCTTCTTTTGTCAGGCGGTACCGCTCACAACGGCTGTTGCCGCCGCGGATACCGCAGTAATAACAGTTATTCTGACAGATATTGCTCACTTCGATCAACCCGCGGACATACACCGCATTGCCGTACATCTGCCGACGTACCGCCAGTGCCATCTGCGCCGCGCGGGTCATGAGCGCCTCATCGGGATCGGTGATGAGCGTTTCATACTCGTCCGTCGTCAGCGAATGCGTCGAAGCGAGCTTGTCAAGCAAATAAAAAGCGTTATTCTTCATGGCTGATCACACTCGAATACGCGGTTTTGACCGTCACATGATCGATGCGTCCGAGCTTGCCGGACAACGCGGCGATGACGTCCTGCGGAGCGTCTACCGCCACCGAAACGATCTGAATGTTCCGCTGACGATACGGCAAGCCCATGCGCCCGATGATCACATCGCCGTACTCGTGCAACACGGCATTGAGTGATTCCACCGCATCGCGGTTTTCCACAATCGCGCTGATGACCGCCACCCGTGTTTCCATGCGTACTCCTCCTTTGACAAAAAAGCAAAAACTGCACCCGACAATACGCGGGTGCAGTCCTATGAATACAGCTATTCCGGATGGATGCACCTTTCACGCAGAACGTATCTTTATGTCAGGTTCAATGTTAGTATACAATATTGTTAAAAAAATGTCAATTTCTTTTTTCTTCCGTGTGCTTTCCGCGCTTTTTGCGGACAAGCACGATCGTTTTATCCACGACGAATGCAAGCGCGATCAGAATCAGCTCCGCCGCCGTGACCCACAAGCGCGAGACAATCGCAATCACCTCAGGTAATCCGTCCCCCATAATGAGCCCGAGCCCCAGAATCATGATCCCCTCTCGCACACCGATGCCCGACGGCGTAAAGATCGCCAGAATGCCGATGATCGCCGACAGTGCAAACACACCGCCGACATACATCATCTGCGACAGCGGGATGTCGGGATTGATGGACAGAGACAGCAGATAAAAACCGAAGCCGACGATCAGCCAGTTGGCAACAAACAACAGCACCACTTTGATCATCTGCACGTAGGTCATCGGGATTTCCATGTCGTCCTTTTTGATCCATTTGCCGAGAATCCGCAAAAAGAAATTGATGATACGCGGATTGATAAGCACAAAGAATGCGATCACGAACGCAATGGCAAGCCACATATATTGACGCAGTTCTTCATTCGGAAAGAAAAAGAGCGAAATCAGAAACAGGAACGCCGCGCCGAGCAACGTGCACACATTTTCGATAAAAAAGCAGATGGTCGGCTTGCGGATGGGGATTCCCTGCTCTGTGTACGCGGGCAACCGAGCCGCCAGCATAAACACCTTGCCGGGAATGTATTTGCCGAGAATAGAATACAGATACCCGCTGACCGCCCGCGGCAGTCGGATCTGACATTCGTTGAGGACGGTAATATAATGCCACAGGCACGCGAGCGTCAATTTATAAACAAAATAAAACGCCATAGAGCCCGCAAAAATCCACCAGTCAATCTCGGAAATCACACTCGCAAATTCCTGCCAGTTGTTCACGAAATAGCGCACCAGAAAAAAGGCGACCGCCGCCAGAAACAACGCTTTGATCAGTTTCATAATGCGCTTTTTCTTGCCGGTTTGTTCTGTTGCCACAGCTCGTCACCCCCTCTTTTTTATCAGAAGCTCAATAACACGCGGATAAAACACATGTAGTAATAGATCACCCACATGGGGATCTTTTCCAGACGATCCGGATGATCGTAGGAAAACCGGCGATTTTTCTCCGCCAGACGGAACGCCGAACGATGATTCCACTTGCAACGGTCGCTTGTATCAAACGACACCGACTCAGCGGTCGCACTCTTGTTGGTCTTCGCCTTGGCACAGCGGAACTTGAACACCAATGCCCGCTTCTGGCTCTTGATCGCCTTCGTATCGGACAGGTGGGAATCCACAATGGCGCCCGCGTCCACCGCCGAGCGGTACATCGCCATCGCCTTTTCGTTGCGGATGACGCAACCGGTATGCTTGATGGGATTGCCCTTCATTTCCTTGAGCCAGATATCACCGAAGCTGATGTCCGACGCTTTGCCGAAATGATCCTGACAGGTCATGCAACCCGCTTTTTCAAAAAAATACGCGTTTTTGTAGGCGCAGATCGTTTTGGGATAGGACAACGTTTTCTCACTGCCGTCCGCGTACTGCACCGCTGACAGCCCGCGCCAGTGACCGCGGCGATAATAGAGGCGTACCGCTCCTTCCAGCGGGATTCCCGCCTTCTTCAGAGGTACCAGTGTCGCCTGCTCGGTGTGATTACCGCTGCAGTAAAGCGCAAGCTTGAGCACGATCTTCTTCTCGAGCGACGGATCCTTTTTGCAGAGCACGGTGAGCGCCCGCATCATGCAAGGCGTAAGCACCACGGCAAGGTTGCCGTCAAAGGCGCGCACCATATCGATATGCTTCATCAGCGGCATATCCATATAGATGCTCGACGAGCAAGCACGAAGTTCCTCGGGCGTCGTGGCGATCATCGTATCGTAGGACAGCTGTCCGTTCTCAATCTTGCTTTTGGTCACCCACGCACCGTCAATCTGACCGCTCTCCAGCAGATGGCACAACAGCGCCGTCACCATGCCGCCCGATGCCGCATTCTGACGAATCGTTTCGTCCGCGGCATAGCCCTTGCGACAGGCAATATGATCGCCGAGATAGCGATCGGGATCGTTGTAGTCAAACAGCTTCTTAAGGCGCTTGGACGGCTTGGAAACGATATCGTCGATCACTTCGGAAATATAGCGGATGTTATTGCGTGAGCTGTCCATCACCTCATCGTAATGGGTGTCGAGACACGCGCGGATCTCCCCTTCGTTCTGCACAAACTCGTCAAACGAAGACAGCAACGATTCCACCGTCAGCTTGGAAAAGTCGATGGCGTACTGTCCGAGGCGGAACATATCGAGCACTTCCTGGTACTTATGACTCCAGCCGACCAGCAGCACGGGAACTTTCTTTTGCAGAGCGCCGATCATCGCGTGGAAGCGGGATGCCACCAGATAGCGGCACTTGCCGATATAACTGCGGATCTCCTCGGCATCCATTTCCTTATGATACCAGCGCACCATCTCTTGATTCGCAACCTCGTCATACACCGCATCGCAAATCATCAGATCGTTGTTGCGGGGCTTCTGACTGTGAATCCGCGCGGCGTTGGCAATGATCAGCACGGGATAGCCGCGCTTGTTGAGTGCGTCGATAAAGTCCACCATCGCGCGTTTATAATCGATGCCCATGCTGTCGCATTTCTTTTGCACCACCGAGCTGATCGACAAGCCGACCACATTATCGGTGTAAAACGCATCCTCGGCGCACACATCGTCCACCATCGCGGCGATGGTATCGCTGTCTTCCATCGTAAACGCACCGTCCGCGCACAGCTTGACGTTGTCTTTGATGCCGATGGAGTGCAGGTTGTCATAGGTTCCCTGTCCTCTCGCACAGATCAAGCGGATCTTCGGCAAAATCCACTTGGCAAGGAACTTATTGATCGGGTTTTTAAATGTACCGAGCGCCTGCGAATACTTTACCACAGGCGTGCCGACCAGCATCGGTACCGCCGCGCACACAAACGCATAGGTGTTCATCACAGGGCCGCGGCTGTCCACAAAGGAGATGCCGGCTTCATCAATGACCAGATCCGTCTCGCGATACGCACGGATGATCTTGTTCTTTTCGATGAGCTTACGCACGGGAGGCAACCAGCAAAGCGCTTTATGAAGCACCGCGAGCGGGAACGCCACAAACAGCAACCGCTCCGGCTTGCACGGTACCACCCGAATGAAATCAAACGGAATCTGCTCACGATCCTCCGACGGATATACCGACATCAGATTGATGTTCAGCCGATGTCCGTAGCGATCGTGCAGTTGTTTGATCGAGCTTTGCAGCATCGCCGCCGCGCCTTTGTTGCCGCTGTAGCTGGCGGCGGTGATGGCAATGGTAATATCACGCATAGCGTTGACCTCTCCTTTTCCAGACAGGATTACGATGACTTTTTCGAGGAAGCGGCTTTGGCTTTCTCTTTCACAAACGGCACAACATACGTCAGCACCGTGCACAGCGACAGGCACACAAACACCTGCCAGATCGGATACACGCCCGCCGCATAATACTCGCGGAAATTATGCGGATCGGTCTCGAAGTAGTTAATGGATACGACCACCAGATTCACCCAGACGGTCAGCAACATACCGAATTTGATCAGACACAGCGACAGATTCGTGGAGCGACGACGGAACAGCCGCACCAGGTTGATAAGGCATTCTGCCGCAAACACCAGTAGCGCAGCAATCGCCAGTGCGGGTGCCGTCCACTGATAGAAACGGATGAGCAGATTGAGCGCTTTGACATTGCGCTGAACGCCGTATTCCGTGCCGTTGATCAAGTAATTGTCATCCACGGACATCGTCACACGCGGATCGTCAAGCGTCGTGAACTCTACCGCGGCGCCTTCGTAAATCACGTCGTCCCCGCAGGTCACACGGAGCTTCAGCGACGACAGATCCATACCCCGCGCATCCACCACCGCATCAAAACGGCACTGACGGTAAACCTCGCAGGCCACGCCGTTCGTCAGATAGTAGGAATACACATCTTCGGAAGGCAGAAACGCCGGACAGAATTCGTTGCCCGCATCATCATACAAGGTCATGGTCACCGTTTCATTAAAGTCCGTCGGCGCGATCCAACCGCGCAGGCGATAGTCGCTTTGCGGCATTTCAATCGTCTGGTTGGTCATATCCTGCATCAGGTTCACGTTGCTTTCGGGACCGGTGGGATCATAGATCACCACGTCGATATCGCGGTAAGTGACAATGGATTTATACCCTTTGAGCGAATAACGAAGGATATCATCATAATCGCCGTCGCGGATCGGGCGCGCCCACGGCGAGATCACGAGCGCCTGACGCGGCTCGAAGGTGCCGTTGTCAAAGGCGGTTTGCAGCTCATCCGCCACCTGACCGAAGAAGCTGTCCATCGTCTGCGGATCGGCATACAGCCCCGCTTCGTTCGCCGCCCAGCGCAGGTTCCACACAAACATCGCTTTGGAGAATTCGCCGTTGTTCAGACCCGGCGCGGTCGGATTCTGATACCGACGCTCCATGGCATCCTGCATCTGCGTAAAGGTCGGGCTGGCTTCATATGCCCGATCCAGCGTGTCATGAGAAATGTACACAAACGGGAGCTCTTCTTCAGGCTCGATCGTCATAAGCAGTTTGCACACGCGGGCAAAATTCGTCTGGTTAAAATCGTTTTTGACGTACAACCCGTATGCCAGCCAGTTGATCGCACAAAGCATGTTCACCGCCAGTACACTGCACAGCACGGGAATCGCCAGACAGGTAGCGTGCTTGAGGATATCGCGGATGTGGAAATCCTTCCAATGCTCGATGATATACAAGCCCGCCAGCAACACCGTGGCGCCGAAAATAAAGCATGAGAACCACGACGAGTCTTCGCGCACGATCATAAAGAACGCATAACAAACGCCCGCCAGGATCGCCCACGGCAACAGTTTTTTAAAGCCGTTCTTCCGCTCGTAATACATCGCCATATACGCCGACAGCACCATCAGCACCAGCCCCGGAATGATTGCCTGGCGATAGAGTTTCTGGGCAACATGATCGTCGAACATGACCGGCGAAAACAGCAGATACCAGAAGCAGATCAGCGACCAGAAGCGGCTTTTGATAAATTTGCGGAGTACGACAAGGAATATAAGGCACGACACCGCATAAAAAGCGCCGACGCACAGCATATACGGCAGGCGCGACAGATTGCATACCGCCAGAAACATGGAATAGCCGGGCACCTTGTTGAGCGCGTACATCGAATAGCCGCCCAGCCAGTGACCGCCGGACAACGTATCCGCATAATAGACCATCAAATAATCATCCACGGTATACTCGCCGCGTGCCCAGATCGGGAGCATCAGCTGCATAACCGCGCGTATCACCAGCGACAAAGCAACGATCACGGCGAATACCGTGGCGTTGCGTTGCTCATTTCTTATCCGCGTCATAATCCATCTTCCTCACATGATACTGAATATCTTCCAGAATCTTACGGTTTTTGGCGATCAGATCGGCAAGCAGTCCGATCACGAAGATGATCAATCCGACCATCACCAGCGTACTGCCGAGGATCAGCGACTGCACATGGCCGCCGCCCTGACCGAGGATCATATACACCAGATAGCGGATATCCAGCGCCACGCCGAAGAAGAACGGAATCAGCGACAGGATTGTGAAGGTTTTGAGCGGCGAATACATCAGATACGCGCGCAGAATGGTCACCATGGACTTCTTGACGTAGCCCATCATGCTGTTAAACAGACGCGAGGGACGCAGTTCGCCGTTGGTACGGATCGGCACGGACGTCTGCGCGATCTTGTTGCGACCCGCCTGCACGATGGTTTCCAGCGTGTAGGTATATTCGTTCGTTACATTCAGGCGCATCGCCGCTTCACGGCTGAACGCACGGAAGCCGCTGGGAGCATCAGGGATATCGGAGTTGGAGGCTTTGCGCACGATCCAGCTGCCGAAATGCTGCAGCTTCTTCTTGATCGGCGAAAAGTGCTCGGTCTGGTCGATGGGGCGCTCACCGATGACAATGTCGGTTTCACCGTTGAGGATGGGACGCACCAGCTTTTCAATGTCATCACCGACATACTGATTGTCGGCATCGGTGTTGACGATGATGTCCGCGCCTGCACGCAAGCAGGCATCCAGACCCGCCATAAAGCCGTGCGCCAGACCCTTGTTGCGCTTGAAATGCACAATATGATGAACACCCCAGTTGCGCGCTACCTCGACGGTGTTATCCTTACTGCCGTCGTTGATGATGAGATATTCGATCTCGTCGATGCCGTCGATGGCTTTGGGCAGATCGTTGAGCGCAATCTCCAGCGTTCCCGCTTCGTTGTAACAGGGGATTTGAATGATCAGTTTCATAAAAGAGCCTCCTCTTTTTATCAATCGTTTTTGCTTTCACCGCTGCACCAATGCGCGGTATAACTCACTCTGTATTGTAGCACATTCCGTTGTAATTTGCAACCTTTTGCAGGATTTCGCTTTCACGTTGCACATTTTCCCTCATCGTGATACAATAAACATAATCTGTAAAGGAGGCGATCCCTCATGAAACGCTTATATAAAGCCGTGCTTATTCTCCTGATTCTGACACTTTGTCTCGGCGCGGTGAGCGCTCCCGTCACCGCTCAGACCGACCTGATCAACAACACTCACATCCCGCTCCCCACGCTAAACGCCATCGCAAACGTCCGTCAGATGCGCGGAGACGCAGCGCAGGATGCGGTAACAAACGCCGACGCGCCGGGCATTCTCCTGTGTTCTTTGAACGAGCTTGCCGATCCGACGGCATTTCTGTCGGCGTGCGCACAGGCATCCACCGTTCCCGTGCTGAAGGTGGACACGATCGACGAAGCCGACTTATTGGTCAAGGCGTTGACTGCCGCCTCCTTTAAAGATGCCACCGTTATTTCCGAGGATCCGAAGGTGCTTTCCTTCGTGCGCAACCGCAAAACGCTGGTCCGCACCGGACTGATGGTCACGCTTCCCGCCGACACGCTGACCTCCAAGGAAGCCGCCGCCATCCGCGAAAGTGTACGCCTGGCACCTGCCACATTCTGCGTGATCGACGCCGCCCAAGCCAACCGCGCCGTTGTCAGCGAACTGCAGGAACTGGCAGTTGCCGTGTGGGCGAATATCACCGCTTCCACCGAAGGTGCCTCCTTCTGCCCTCTGCTGGCAACGGCATTGACTGCCGGTGCCAACGGTATCATTTCCGAAGACGATGCGTATGTCGCCGAGCTTGCCGCCGAATGGCTGGCAGACAGCACCATGACGCGCACCCCCATCATGATCGGGCATCGCGGCAACCCGACACAAGCCCCCGAAAATTCGCTGACAGGCTTTCTGACAGCATATGAAAATGGTGCCGATGTGTTTGAGATCGATGTAGAAATTACCAAAGACGGCGAAATCATCATCATGCACGATGGATCCTTGAACCGTACCACCGATTACAACGGCAAACAAACCATCGGCGAGATGACGCTCGCACAAATCAAACAATACCACCTGCTCGACAACGACGGACAGGTCACCGACGAAACGGTGCCGACACTCCGCGAGGTGCTCGAAGCATTTCAAGACAAGGATTGCCGCATCTTTGTGGAATTCAAAGGCTCCGATAACGCGAACGTCGTCACCACAGCCGCACTGCTCAAAGAGATGGATATGACCGATCGCGTTGACGTCATCTCCTTCAACGCCAAACTGCTCAAAGAAACACAAACGCAGTTGCCCGGCATGTCCACCGGTTTGTTGCAGTCCTCGGGCGGATACACGGAAAACCCGGTGGCGGCATTGCAGGTGCTTCTCAGCTCCACCATGACCGCACAGGCTACGCAAAGCACCATCAATCCCAACAACAAGGTTATGTCCTCCGTGTTTATGCAGGCGGCAACCGACCGCGGCCTCACCATCTGGCCGTGGACCTACTCGGAAAAGACCAACGACAAAGGCTTTCTGCATTGCCCCGACGGCATCACTACCGATGACATGCAGTGGGTAACGGATATGTACAAATCCTTTGAAGCCGAAAAAGATACCGTCACGGGAACCGTCGGCAAATCCGTCAAGATGCCGCTTTACGGCATGACCTACGGCGGCGAAACGATTGCCGCCGACGAACAACCGCTGACCGTCAGCGTCATTGCAGGTGACCATTGTGTGGCGATCGAGGACGGCGTGCTCACCGCCACGTCGCACGGCACGGCAACCGTGATCGTCGGTTGTCACACGCAGACCGCCGACGGCTCTGCGTACGTGTTGTACACCGAACCGTTTACCGTGAAGATATATGCTGTGCATCCGTTGTGGTGGATCGTCGGAGGCAGCGTGATCGCGGTTGTCGCCGTCGCTTTGATTCTTGTACTCCGCAAACGAAAGACCGCCTGACGCGCAAAAAAGCCTGTGATGTTTCAAAACACATCACAGGCTTTTCGTTTATCATTGCAACGGCAACACCTGATCGACGACATCGGTGGCATCGAACAGATTTTGTGCCACAATCTGAATGTACATCATGTAGTTGTCGTATTTATACACATGGATGACTTCAACAACAGTGGTACCGTCAAAGGTAATCTTGACCGTTTTGAACGGTTTATCCGCGATGGTGGTATCGCTGTATTCCGAGACTTTGCAGGGGAAGTCGAGTTCCTCGGTATACTGTTCTTCCACGTCCGCCGTCACAATATCCAGATATTCCTCTTCGCTGATAAGCGCATTGATACCGTCCAGACGCTCGAAACAAATGGTGATTTGCTTGCCGGTATATACGTCGTTGAGAATCAGTCCGCATTCGGTGCGGGGATCGTCATCAAACAGCGAGTAGTCGTCCTCACCCGCTTGCACCCAGTCGCCTCTCGTATCAAAGCAGAGATTTGCCCAGGGATTCACATACCAACCGTCCGTGATTTCTCCTTTGGTGTAACGACCGTCCCCTGCTTCCACGGCGGGCACCGATACCGTATTCCCGTCCGCTTTGTCCTCTCCGGGTTCGTCGACAGAATACTCTTCCTCGAACAGATCCTCCTGCATCTCTGACAGTTCCTCCTGCATCGATGCATCGCCGATCAGCGAGTTGGTGTACATATCCCGCATACGAAACACGGCGATCGAAAGGACCACCGATGCCGCTATGCCGATGACCACGGTAGCCACAATGCCGATCACCAGCCAGGTCACCCATTTTTTCTTCCGCTTCACAGGCGGCGTCGGCGCCGCCATATCGGTTGCCGCTGTCATATCCGCCTGTCGGTCCTGTTGTTCGCCGCAATGCTCACAGAACACGGCTGTATCCGCGATGTCTCCTCCGCAATGATGGCACAATTTCATCGAAACTCCTCCAGTCATCCCATCCCGCCGTCGGGCTTTGTTTTACAAAGTATAACACAACGGCACTTCAAAAGCAAGAGCATAAAAAGCGTGTTCACGCCGGATGGCGCAAACACGCTTTTTTCTATTCGTTTTCGGTATCGATCCGTTGTCGCAATCAATACAGCTTGGCGCCCGCGGGAATGCGGTCATCCACCATCAGCAGATGCAGTTTTTCCTCGCCTTCCTCGCTGTGAATCGCCGAGAGCAACATGCCGCAGGACTCGATGCCCATCATCGCGCGGGGCGGCAGATTGGTGATCGCAATGAGCGTTTTGCCGACCAGCTCTTCGGGCTCATAATACGCATGAATACCCGACAGAATGGTGCGGTCGGTGCCGGTGCCGTCGTCGAGGGTGAACTGCAGGAGTTTCTTCGACTTCTTGACCGCTTCGCATGCCTTGACCTTCACGGCGCGGAAATCGGATTTCGAGAAGGTATCGAAATCCACACAGTCTTCAAACAGCGGTTCGATCTCCACCTTGGAAAAATCGATGGGCGCGGGAATCGCCGCTTCTTCGGCAACCACCGCCGCCGGAGCCGCTTCCACCGTCGCCACAGGCGGCAGATCGGATTTCTTGCCCGATTCGATGGGTTTCATCGTGGGGAACAGCAGCACGTCGCGGATGGAACCGCTGTCGGTGAGCAACATCACCAGACGATCCAGACCGAAGCCGAGACCGCCCGTCGGCGGCATGCCGTATTCCAGAGCGGTGAGGAAGTCCTCATCCACTTCGGCGTTGGCACCTTGCTTGCGCTTTTCGGCAACCTGCTTTTCAAAGCGACCGCGCTGATCGATCGGATCGTTCAGCTCGGAGAACGCGTTGCCGAACTCGGTGCAGTTGATGAAATACTCAAAGCGCTCGGTGAACTCGGGATCGTTCGGCTTACGCTTTGCCAGCGGCGAGATCGCCACGGGATAATCGTAAATGAAGGTGGGCTGAATGAGCTTGTCTTCGACGAATTCATCAAAGAACGCCGCGAGGATATCGCCCTTGGTAGCGGCATGCTCATCGTATTCCACGTGGTGCGCTTTCGCCGCCGCCACCGCGTCTTCGTCGGTTGCCCAGTCATAATAGTCCACGCCCGCGTATTTCTTGACGGCTTCCACCATCGTCAGGCGCTCCCACGGAGATGCCATGTTGATCTCGTGACCCTGATACGGAATCACATCCGTGCCGCAGACCTCTTTGGTCAGCCACGTGTACAACTCCTCCACCAGGTTCATCATATCCTGATAATCGGCATACGCCTGATACAACTCAATGGAGGTGAATTCGGGGTTGTGCTTGGTGTCCATACCTTCGTTGCGGAAGATACGACCCACTTCGTACACCTTCTCGAAGCCGCCGACAATGCAACGCTTGAGATACAGCTCGGTTTCGATACGCAGATACATATCGAGATCCAGCGTGTTATGATGCGTGATGAACGGACGCGCCGACGCGCCGATTTCCAGCGTGTGCAGTACGGGCGTGTCCACCTCGAGGAAGCCGCGCTCGTTGAGGAACTGACGGATCAGGGTCGTGATGCGGCTGCGCTTGACAAACGTATCGCGCACCTCGGGATTGACAATCAGATCCAGATAACGCTGACGGTAACGGGTATCCACGTCTTTGATGCCGTGGTATTTATCGGGAAGCGGCAGCAGCGATTTGCTCAGGAGCACAAGCTCGGTCGCCTGCACCGAAATCTCACCGCGGCGGGTACGGAACGCCACACCCTTGACGCCGATCAGATCACCGACATCCCACGTGTTGAACATCTCATAGGCTTCCTCGCCCACATCGTTGATGCGGATGTAAATCTGGATGCGGCCGGTGCCGTCACGCAGATCCACAAAGCTCGCCTTGCCCATGTCGCGCCAGGTCATCAGACGACCCGCCACGGACACTTCTTTGCCTTCCAGTTCTTCGAAATTCCCGACAATTTCAGCCGCATGATGCGTCTGATCGTATTTCGTGATGGTGAACGGGTCATTGCCGGCTTCCTGCAGCGCGGTCAGCTTGTCGCGGCGAATCTGCAACAGCTCGCTCAGTTGTTGTTCGGAGATGTCTTCCTGCACTCCGATAGGTTGTTCGCTCATAAAAGGGGCCGCCTTTCTTATTTGGAAATCTTCATAATTTTGTACTTCACGATACCCAGCGGCACTTCCACTTCCACCACCGAGTTTACCTTTTTACCGAGAAGCGCTCTGCCGATCGGCGATTCGTCGGAAATGAGACCTTCAAACGGATCCGCTTCGGTCACGCCCACAATGCGATACTCCGCGGTAGTACCGTCGGCCATATTCTTGATTTTCACGCTGAGACCCACGCGCACCACGTCGTTGGCGAGTGCCGTCGCGTCCACCAACTGGACATTTTTGAGTTGCTCCTCAAGCTCCGCAATGCGCGCCTCGACGATGGCCTGCTCGTTCTTCGCCTCATCGTATTCGCTGTTCTCGGACAAGTCGCCGAACGACTTCGCCGTTTTGATCATTTCGGTGACCTCTTTGCGTCGCACGGTCTTGAGATATTCAAGTTCTTCCTCCAGTTTTTTCAAGCCTTCTTCGGTTACGAAAATTTCTTTCGCCATGATGGTTTCATCCTTTCTATGTGAAAATCCACAAAATAATGCCTCATCGGGGGTGTGATACGGGATCAGACGATCATGTACAAGCCCATTTCATAGTGCAGATGAGTGCCCTCGTCGGTTTCAAACGGCAACAGCGCTCTCGCCACCAAGAGATCCTCATCCGATGCGATGTCCGTGCGTTTCAGGTGTGCATAATCCCCGTCAATGCGCGTCACCACATAGTCAAACGGTCCCATGAGTCGTCCCCTCCTCTACCGACACATATACTTGTATAGTATAACAGATTCCTCTTTGTTTTTCAAGCCCTTTTCTTACGCCATGTGTTGTTTTTAAAAAGAAACCACCCGTCGGATTCCGATAAAAGAACCCAACGGGTGGTATACACGTATAAATCCGGCGTTATTCTGACGCCTTCCAGGTCACAAAGCCGTAGCTGTCCAGAATCTGAAAGTACTTGGCAAGCCGCTCATACAGCGGATGCGCCGCTTCTCCGAAGCGTTCATCCACCAACACACCGAGAGCCGTAATGTCCCTCTCGCCGTCCAGAAGCGGCCACACAAAGCTACCCGTTTCGTCGAGATGCACGTGCGTTACCTTGGGGCGACCGAACAGCTTTTGTGCCAGGCGGTTGACCCATCCCGTGTTCTCAACATCCAGCGTCACCATGCCGTTGTCGTCCATCGACCACGCAATTGCGGGATTGCGAAGCGGTTTGCGTTCCAGATAATTATCGCTTTGCGTCACGGTTTTCTTCTTCATCATTTCTTAACACGCTTTTTCCACAGGGAGAATTTCAGCACGGTGAAGATGATGATGGCAAACAGCACCAGACCGCCGATGTTGGACACCGTCGCGGGGATGCCGAATCTCGTCGACAGGTCGAGCAGAGAATCCACGCCGAACACCGCAAGCAGAGCCAGCACAATACCGACAAGGCCTTCGCCCGCGATCATACCCGAGCAGAACAGGATACCGTCGTTGGCGATCGCCTTCTTCTCTTCCTCGGGACGCTTAATCTTATCCACCAGCAAGCGGAGCAAACCGCCGACCATGATGCAGGCGTTGAGCTGCACAGGCAGATAAATACCGATGGCGAAGGGAAGCACGGGGATGCCGATCACTTCCACAACAACGGCGATGCAAGCACCGATGAACACAAGGCCCCACGGCAGGTTGCCGCCCATGACGCCTTCGATGATCAGCTTCATCAGCGTCGCCTGAGGCGCACCGAGTTCCTTCGAGCCGAAGCCCCACGCCGCGTCAAGCAGATACAGCGTGCCGCCGATGGCAAGCGCGGCCGCGGCCACACCGATCAATTCGGCGATCTGTTGCTTCTTGGGCGTAGCACCGAGGAGGTAACCGGTCTTCAGGTCTTGCGATGTATCACCGGCGATCGCCGACACGATGCAGATGATCGAGCCGATCGCGATCGCACTGCGCATCGCTTCATTTTTAACAGCATCCAAAGAATCCGCGGTAATGCCGCCGGTAAGCTTCAGGATGAGGGTCGCGATCAGCAACGTGGCGATGGCCATACCGGACACGGGGTTGTTACTCGAGCCGACAAGGCCGACCATGCGGGACGACACCGTTGCAAAGAAAAAGCCGAAGATCACCACAATGATCGCGCCGATAAGCGTCACGGGAATCGCAGGCACGAGCCACACAGCAAGCGTCAGTACGGCGATGGCGATAAGAACGATTTTCATGTTAAGGTCTTGTTCGGTGCGAAGCGTCGATGCCTTGCCGCTGCCGGACATGCTCTTCATCGCGCCCGAGAAGGTCTTGACGATCAGAGGCAACGATTTGATAAGGCTGATGATACCGCCCATCGCGAGCGCACCCGCGCCGATGTAACGGATGTAGGAGCTCCAGATTGCGCTCGCGCCACCGTCCGCAAACATATCGGCGATGGGAATTTCACCGGGATACATTACGGCTTGCCCGCCGAACAGCATGATCATGGGGATCAGCACCATCCAGCTGAGCACGCCACCCGCAAACATATACGACGAGATACGCGGACCGCAGATGAA
>JAZQHP010000086.1:0-5968 GCA_045540655.1 Acutalibacteraceae bacterium | reverse complement strand
CGATCCGACTTCCTCAAGCTCGACCTGCCGCCTCTTCTCGCCGAGCATTTCGGCGACATGCCCCTTTGCGTCTGCGCCAACCTTCCGTATTACATCACTTCCCCGCTCATCATGCATCTGCTGGAAAGCCGTCTGCCGATTGACGCCGTCACTGTGATGGTGCAAAAGGAAGCCGCCGAGCGGTTGTGCGCCAGACAGGGCTCGCGGGAATCGGGCGCGGTGACCCTCGCGGTGCAGTATTATGCCGAAGCAGAAGCACTGTTTGACGTGTCGCGCGGCAGTTTTATTCCCGCCCCGAACGTCGACAGCCGAGTCATTCGTCTGACGCTTCACAAAACGCCTCCCTGCGACGTCAAAAACGAGCGCCGTATGTTTGCGCTCATCCGCGCCGGCTTCAACCAGCGTCGCAAAACGCTGACCAATTCGCTGATGGGCGCGGGACTGACCAAGGCGCAGATCGCCGCCGCATGCGACGCCTGCGGCATCGCGCCCACCGCCCGCGCCGAACAGCTCACCCTGCAGGATTATGCGGCGCTGACAAACGCACTCGAAGCCTGAAAGCGGTAAACAGATCATCAACAAGGAGTCACCATCATGTCATTTTTGATTTTAGACGGAAACAGCATTGTGAACCGCGCGTTTTACGGTGTCAAGGCGCTGACCACCAAGGACGGTCGCTACACCAACGCCGTGTTCGGCTTTTTGAATATCTATTTCCGTTTACAGGAGCTGACCGCCGCAACCCATGCGGCGGCGGCATTTGATGTGCACGCGCCGACCTTCCGTCACCGTATGTACGATGAATACAAAGCGGGACGAAAGCCGATGCCCGAGGAACTGCGCGAGCAGATGCCCGTCGTGAAGGAGCTGCTCACCCTGCTCGGCGTGACGGTCGTCACCAAGGAAGGCTACGAAGCGGACGATATCCTCGGCACACTGTCCGCCGCCGCCGAACAGGCGGGTATGCCCTGCTATCTGGCGACAGGAGACCGCGACTCGCTGCAGCTGGTCAGTAATACGACCCATGTACTTCTCGCTTCCACGAAAATGGGACAACCCGATACCGCCCGCATGGACTGTGCCGCCATCGAGGAAAAATACGGACTCACCCCCGCGCAGTTGATTGACCTGAAAGCGTTGATGGGCGACACCTCCGACCACATCCCCGGCGTGCCGGGTGTCGGTGAAAAGACCGCCCTGTCGCTTCTGCATGAATACGGCTCCCTCGACGCGTTGTATGCCGCCGTGGAGGACGCGCCGATGCGGGACAGCCTGCGTCAGAAGCTGATCGCGGGCAAGGACAGCGCCTATTTAAGCCGCAAACTGGGCACTATCTGCCGCGAAGCGCCCATCGACACGGCGATCGAATCCTATCGCCTGCGCGAACGTCAGGACGCGGCGCTGTCGCGCCTGCTGACCGATCTGGAATTTTTCAAAATGCTTGATAAGCTGGGGTTATGTGCCACGGTAGAAGCCGCCCCGACCGCCGACACGCCGTCGGCGATATGCCGCGAAGAAACCACGTTGGACTGTGTACTCGCCGAGCCCGGTCCCATCGACCTGTTGCTGTGCGGCGACACACTGTGTGTCGGGCGCGGAACGCGGCTGACGCGCGGATGCGATCCTTCCGCCCTGACGGCGGTGCTGGAGGATGCATCCGTCGACAAGCGCACCCACGACAGCAAGCAGCTGTTCAAACTCCTGCTCGCGCAGGCCATCACCCCTGCCGGCTTTGTGATGGATACGGCGCTTGCCGCCTATCTTCTCAATCCGCTTTCCTCGGAATATGCATTGCCCCGCCTGCTGACGGAATACGGCGTGTGCGGTGAAACCGACACCCCCGAGTGTTGGTTCGGCGCGCTCGCCGATACACTCGGTCAGACCCTGCAAGCCGACGCCGATCAATGGGCGCTGTTGCAGGATATCGAACTGCCGCTCGCTCTGGTGCTCGCCGACATGGAGCGGCGCGGCGTGGCGGCGGACAAGGACGGTCTGCTCGCCTACGGCGCGACCCTGCAAGCCGAAATCGACCGCCTGCAACAGGGCGTGTATGACGAGGTCGGCTACGCCTTCAATCTCAATTCCCCCAAACAGCTCGCCGTGGCGCTGTTTGAAGACCTCGGACTGCCGCACGGCAAAAAAACCAAAAGCGGCTATTCCACCAACGCCGATGTACTGGAAAAACTGCGCACCGTGCATCCCGCCGTCGATATGTTGCTCCGCTACCGCACGCTGGCGAAGCTGAAATCCACCTATTGCGACGGACTGAGCGCCGCCATTCAGGAAGACGGGCGCATCCGCTCGACCTTCAACCAGACCGAAACCCGCACGGGACGCATCAGCAGTGCCGATCCGAATCTGCAGAACATTCCCGTGCGTCAGCCCGAAGGACGCGAACTTCGCCGCTTTTTGCGGGCGAAGGAGGGCTGTGTGCTGGTGGATGCAGACTATTCCCAGATCGAACTGCGCGTGCTCGCCTGCATGGCAGAGGATGCCGCCATGATCGACGGCTTCAACAGCGGCGAGGATATCCACCGCATCACCGCGTCGCAGGTGTTCGGCATGCCGCTTGAGCTCGTCACACCCCAGATGCGCTCCGCCGCCAAAGCGGTCAACTTCGGCATCGTCTACGGCATCGGCGCACACTCGCTGTCAGAGGACATCGGCGTATCTTACCGCGAAGCCAAAGCCTACATCGACGGCTATCTGCATCATTATGAAGGGGTCGCGCGGTTTATGGACCGCCTGATTGCCGACGCCAAGGACTGCGGCTACGCCAGAACGTTATTCGGACGCCGCCGCCCGCTCCCCGAGCTCCACGCGGGCAACGCCATCACGCGTTCCTTCGGTGAACGGGTCGCCCGCAACATGCCCATTCAGGGCCCCGCCGCCGATATCATCAAAATCGCGATGATCCGCGTCTACCGTCGGTTGCAGGAAGAAGGCTTGCAGGCAAAGCTGATCCTGCAGGTGCACGACGAACTGATGGTCGAAGCCCCTGTTGAGGAAGCCGCGCGCGTCGCCGTGTTGCTCAAGGACGAAATGGAACACGCCGTCCAGCTGGCTGTCACGCTCACCGCCGATGTGCAAAGCGGCGTGACCTGGTACGACGCGAAGGAATAAGAAAGGACGATCCTGTTGTGACCACCCTTCACACCATTGTAGAAGAAGAACGCCCCGAGCGCGCCGTATTGGTGGCGCTCGACAGCGGCGAATACGATATGGACAGCGCGCTGGACGAACTGCGCGAGCTTGCCGACACCGCAGGTGCGGAGACGATCGCCGTGCTGGTGCAAAAGCGCGAAGCGCCCACCAAAGCGACCTATCTCGGCAGCGGTCGCGTGCTGGAGCTCGCCGAGCTGTGCGAAGCGCAGGAAGCCGAGCTGGTCATCTTTGACTGCGGGCTGTCCCC
Source organism: Acutalibacteraceae bacterium (assembly GCA_045540655.1). Classification (GTDB taxonomy): domain Bacteria; phylum Bacillota; class Clostridia; order Oscillospirales; family Acutalibacteraceae; genus RGIG1959. Next base: position 2,556 of record JAZQHP010000086.1, on the reverse strand, counting down.
CACCCAACAACGCAACCTGGAGGATGCGCTCCCCTGCCGCGTCATCGACCGCACTATGCTCATCCTCGATATTTTCGCCGCCCGCGCCCGCTCGTCGGAAGGACGGTTGCAGGTGGAGCTTGCTCAGCTGCAATACCGCCTGCCGCGTCTGAGCGGTCAGGGCACCTCGCTGTCGCGTCTGGGCGGCGGCATCGGCACGAGAGGTCCCGGTGAAACCAAGCTGGAATCCGATCGGCGGCATATCCGTCGCCGCATCGCCGCGCTGAAGGAACAGCTCGAGCAGGTCACCCGCCACCGCGAGGGACTGCGTTCCCGCCGCCGCAAGGACGGCGTGCGCACGGTGGCGCTCGTGGGCTACACGAACGCGGGCAAATCCACCCTGCTCAATCGGCTCACCAACGCCGGCGTTCTCGCGGAAAACCGCCTGTTTGCGACGCTCGACACCACCGCGCGGGCGCTCAAGCTCCCCGACGGACAGACCGTGCTGTTCATCGACACGGTCGGCTTTGTGCGCCGCCTGCCGCACCATCTGGTCAACGCGTTCCGCTCGACGCTGGAGGAAGCCGTCGAAGCGGACGTGATCCTCAATCTGTGCGACGCAGGCAGTCCCGAATCGGACGAGCATCTGGAGGTATCCCGCGCCCTGCTGACGGAGCTCGGTTGCACCGACCGTCCGATCCTGTCGGTGCTCAACAAGTGGGACACCGTATCGGACACTCCGCATCCGCCGTCGCCAACCGCTTTTTATATCAGCGCCCTGCACGGCTGGGGCATTGAGGCGCTGTTGCAAGGCATCGCCGATGCGCTCCCGCCCGACCGCCGCCGCGTGGAACTGCTGTTCCCGTTTTGCGAAGGCGCGCTCGCCGAGCGTTGCCGCAAGGACGGCGCCGTGGAATACGAAGAATACGTGCCCGAAGGATTGCGCATGACCGTCACCCTCGGCGCGCCGCTTCTCGACCTGACCGCACCCTATCTCTGCGAAGGAGGATCCTGCACATGACCGACTATACCACCCTTATCGGCACCACCCATGCCGTTACCATCACCGTGACCCCGACCGACTTTGCGCTGTCCGTCGGCAGCGGTGATCTGCCCGTACTCGCCACCCCGCGCATGGCGGCACTGATGGAACAGGCCGCCGCCGCGCTCATCGCGCCGACGCTCGGCGAAGGCATCACCTCGGTCGGCACACAGCTGTCCGTCTCCCACACCGCCCCCACACTCGGCGGTGCTACCGTGACCGCCGAAGCCACACTGACCGCCGCGGACGGACGCGTCTTTTCCTTTGACGTGCGCGCGTTTGACAACGTCGGCGTCATCGGTGAGGGCACCCACACCCGCGTCAGCGTCAAAGGCGACCGTTTTCTCGAAAAAGCCGCCGCACGCGGGCAATAATTGCACCCGCCCTCTTGCAAATGCGGCATATTTGCGGTATACTGTAGATGAAAGGCTTTGCCCGACCGTTTAAAAAGGAGGGAATCTCTTATGACTCGCAAACTCTCGCTCATGCTTTCGGTGCTGTTGCTCTTGTCCATGCTGATGATTCCCACCGTCGTCGGCGTCACCGCGCAAACCACACCGACCACCACCATGCCGCTGACCACCACGTCCACCACCTGGGTGCTGACAGGTCCCGACGGCATCAACCCCGATTACACCTCCACCCGGCCGTCGACTACGACCGCAACCACATGGGTGTGCGACTCCACACCCGCGCCCACCGTGACCACCACGACCGCTGCCCCGATTCCTGTGGACGGCGAAGTGGATCTGCTGACCGAAGCAGAGGTCAACGCCTACAACACCATCTCCGTACTGGCCTATCCCACGGAGGAATACGGTATGTGTGCGGATTGCTACACTAACGACGGTGCGTGGATGTATATCGCTCCGACCAACCACGGCCCGTGGGACGCTTCAACTGCACGTTACCTGCATTTGACGGTGCGCACCAATATGCCGTTTGATATTCGCCTCATGGATCCGACGCTGGACGATGTCGACGCCACGGCGGAATGGTTTGCGGCCGTCGCCGGCACCGACTACGTCATCCCGGCCGGCGGTTACCGTATGGTGATCGATCTGACCGCGCACTATGCCGCCATGAACAATCGCACCCCCGCTACCTATGATCTGTGGAATGTGATGTTTTATCTGCGGGCCGCCGGTTCCATCTCGGTCGGTCACATTGCACTGTCGAACAGCGCCGTATGCGACGAACCGATCCCTGACATCCAGACCACGACAAAGCCGTCCTTCCCGTGGGACAGCACCACCGTGACCACCGTAACCACCCTGCCCACCACCACTACCACCGCTAAAGGATGTTTGGATCACGATTGGGACGGACTTTGTGATGTGTGCGGCGATCCTTGCGATATTCAGGTTGGCACCCGTCCGACCACCACCACCTCTACCATCATCCTGACGGGTCCCGACGGCACAACCAACACCACCCTGCCGTGGACGACCACCGTGAGCATCGGTTGCGACTCGACAACCGCGCCGCAGACCACGACCACCGATCTGCCGCCGCAGACCACGATTCTGACCACA
>JAZQHP010000085.1:0-4024 GCA_045540655.1 Acutalibacteraceae bacterium | reverse complement strand
GAAGATTTTCTCGTATCCAACATCGTATTGCCGATCGGCTCGCTGATCTTTGTGATCTATTGTACCGCGAAACGCGGCTGGGGCTGGAAAGCCTTCACCGACGAAGCCAATGCCGGCAAGGGTCTTCGCGTGAAAGCGTGGATGCGCGGCTATATGACCTATGTACTTCCTGTGATCATCACCGCCTTGTTTATCATCGGCATGGTTGACAAATTTATACTGTAACGAATCCGTAAAAAAACAGGGATGCTTAAAAAAGCATCCCTGTTTTTTTTAACGGTCGGTCCCGACCGCTCGCATTTTACGGAAAAAGCGTTCGACGGTATTCCATTCGCCTTCCTTGTTGGCGGCAAACCAATGCGCGGCATATTCGTCCGCAAAGGCATCCCAAAGGCATGCCTCTTCGTCTGTCAATGTCCGATCCTCCGACAACGCCTGCAACACCGTCAACACCGCTTCGGTCGCATGTGCCGCCAGCAACAACGCCCTGCCGACGTCCCCGTCCAGCGCCTGCCGCGCCAGCATATCTTCCAGCTTGATCGCACACAAACGGGCATCCGCTCGTTTGCCCGAAAGCGCGGCGCCGCGAAGCACCTCCTTGCGGTAAGCAAGATCGATCGGCTCGCCGTATTCATCGTCAAAGAGCGGCACCGCCAGCTCCCACATTGCCATTTCATAGCCTTCCCGCGGGAACGGGATCTCATCGCAGGCATTGAGCGTGCGGATGATGTCAGCCACCGTGTGATCCTCTGTGCGGTACACCTGACGCAGGATCGCCGTCTCCAGTGCTTCGTCATCGCGGTCGGCCACGTTCCACGCGACGGCGGCGCCGTACGCCATGCCGAATTTCACATTCTCATCGGGGCACATATGCCCGTAATCACCCCAGTTGGTATTGAGCACACCAAAAGCGCCGTGCTCAAAGCCGAGACGCGTCACGCCGCCGATGTTCGGCAGGCTGTATACCAGCTTTTCCACAAACCGCTTGTGCGAATTGACGCTCGGACACACGATCTGTTGCCGCTGTGCCTGCGCCAGCACCTCCGGGTGCAGTCCCGCAGGATTGGCGTCATACCACCAGTTGAGATAGATCACATCCGCGGGAAGCATCGCCATCGCTTCCGGATGCTTCATCACGATGTCACTCCACATCATCACGGTTTTGCCGTGCGCCTTTAAGCGGTCGATCAGCCGATTGACAAAACCCGTGTAGCACGCCGCCACCGATTGTCCCGCATTTTTGCCCTTGCACAAATCAAAGGTTTCATCGCAACAAATATTAAAATATTTCGATGTGAACAGCGGTGCATAGGCATCGATCATGTCCGTAATCAGGCGGATACTGTCGGGGTGCGACGGGTCGATGGTATGGTGCATCAGCCGTTCATGCCATACATGCCGCGTCGGATGATAGTCCGCCAGCTCGCACAGATGACGATGCTGTTCGGAAGCGAGAAGCATATACAAATGCCCGAAACAGGAGAGCGACGGTACCAGCTCGACGCAGTGGTCGCGGCAATAGGCATCGAGTTCCCGTATCTCCTCGTCGGTATAAAATCCGAGTTCCTCCTGTATGCCCGCGTAACACGCAAAGCGATGTGTATGCTCCACATACAGCTGCAGGGAATTGATTTTCAGCGCGGCAAGCTGATCAACAAGGCGCTTTAGCGTTGCAAGCGTCGGAATGCGTCCGCGGCTGACATCCTGATACCATCCGCGATACGCCAGATCGGGGGCATCCTCCACGGTCATGCAGGGAATCTCATCCCCCTCCGTTGCCTGACGCACCGTCTGCAGGGCATAAAACACGCCTTTGTAGCCTTCAGCGGTGATCGCTGCCGCATCGCCGGTAATATCCAGCGTATAGCTTTCCGCTGTGGTCGAATCGCCGCAACGCACGATCAGCGGAATACGACCGTCGGGGTTGGTCATCCTTTCCAGCTCCCGCATCAAAAACGGCGGCACTGTTCCGTGCACGTCCGCCAAGCACCACTGCGCCGCCGCGCTCACGCCGTCATGCCGTTGTATGAATTTCGGGCGAGGCACCAAATGCATATCCATCTCTCCTTTTCAAACCATGAAACAAAGCCCTCGACCGTACTCGATCAAGGGCTTTGATAACCATCAAGTCGTCAACGCATACAGCATCATCAGACGGGCGTCCTGCGTGGTGACGTCGCCGTCCTTGTTGAAGTCCGCCGCCAGCAATGCCGTACCGATCAACTCAGTGCTGTCAAGAGCGTGCAGCATCGCCATACGCGCATCGGTCGTGGTGACGGTATTGTCGCCGTTGACATCGCCGAGGGTATACGGGGGCTCGGGATCGACGACGGGCTCTTTTTCCGCCTTCACCAGGTTATAGGTCGAATCGACGACCGTGCTTGCCGCCGCCGCAAAATAACAATACTCCAGCGTAATCGAAGCGCCGGGCGCCAGATAGAAGCGAATCATCGTCAGGCGTTCGCCGCCCGCCGGTTTCCACCAGTCCGCTACGTTGATCGTAAGGCGCTCGTCACTCGTCATGTAGGGTGCCACCGTCGCTTCTACAAGTTCGTCGGACGAGGTGCAATCCCGCATCATATAGTACGCGCCGCCGTTGCTCAATCCGAAGAAAAAGCCTTTGTCGTTGTTCACGGACACCGCCGTCTCGAAATACGGAGTGGTCGCCGTGCCGATGGCAAACGGCAGTTTGAAATCATACCCCGCCATGCCGGTCTGCGAATTGTTTGTCAGCGTCAGATGTCCTGCAGTATCAACGGCGCTTGTCACATCGCCCCAGGCGATGGCCCCGGTTGCCGCGAGCGCATCCACACCGATATACTGTCCGTAGTTCGTGACATTCGCCCAGCCTTCCACGCCGTCGGGAGCTACAAACTTGCCCCAGTTGCCGCTGAGCTCCGTCACTTCCACAATATCGCCCTTTTTGACGGTCGTCACCACATCATAGGTCGTACCGACACCACCGCGTACGTTGAGCATCTCGGTGGTAATCTGATACGTGCCGAGCTTATCGGCGGTGGTGGTCGTGTCCGTCGGTGTGTCGGGTGTATCGGTCGCACCGTAATCGCGGTTGATCGGATTGCCCGTTGCCGTCACCAGGCAGAACCAGTCGAGTGTGAAATAGTCGCTGGTCGTAAACCAGCTTTCGCTCACCCACGCATCGCCGTTGCCCGTGCCGCGCGCCGTGCTCGGTGCGCTGTCATACACATGATAATAGCCGGTCGAGGCGTCATAGCCGACCACCGCAATAAAATGGCCAAGCACGTGACCGATCGCCACACCGCCGTTGAGCAGATGATTGCGAAGGGTGGCGTTGGCGTGTTGCCAATAGCCTGTTGCGCCCGCAACGTCCACCGTGAAACCGTATTCCTCGCCGAATTTTTCCTGCAGCTTCGGATAGAGCATCGTGCGGTCGGTACCGCCTGCATAATAATTGAGCGCCTTGATATCGTATGCCCACTGCGCCACTTCGGTGATGCTCATTTCATTGCCTGTCACGTAGCCGATGGCGTTGACGGTCGCAAAAATGCCGCATCCCGTATCATACAGATGCTGACCGCCGTAATAGACCGTCTTCCATTCGTCGGTCCATTGGATTTTAACCGCTCGGGGGATCACCGTCGCCGCCGACGTCGAGGGGACGGCTATGACCAGCATCGACAGCACCAATACCATCGTACATACCAGAGCGAGTATATGTCGGAAAGATCGTTTCATATCCATTCTCCGTTCCTGTGGATTTGGAAGGTATGCTACCTATATTTTACCGTATCTTTATACATTTTTCCATATACAAACCCCAAGAAAAAGCACCCGTTTGTTTGTGCAGTTTGTTGGACAGCAAAAGCCCCTTGACCCGAAGGTCAATGGGCTTGAATCATCGCGGTGAATTATACTATCAAGTGCAACACTTTATCGAAATAAAAAATGAAGTTCATACAGATTTCTGGTAGAATAAAGTTACCACACAATAAACTACGAAAAGGAGAAATCTGTATGAACTATCACCATCTTACCATAGAAG
>JAZQHP010000084.1:0-8287 GCA_045540655.1 Acutalibacteraceae bacterium | reverse complement strand
CCTTGGCGTTGTGATCATACACATACGCCTTGCCGGTGCCCTGGGCAGCGGCAGGAACGGAGAGCACAACGACCAGAATCAACATAACAGCCAAAATAGCTCTGAGTTTTTTCATGTTGCTCTCCCCCCTTAGTCTTTAATACCGGAGTGCGCCATGGTTTCCATAACGTTACTCTGGGAGATGATGAACACCGCGATGGGCGGGATCATCAAGATGATCGCGGCGGCGGAGCCGACACCCGCACGGGCGATACCGGCGGTGGCGACCTGACCCATGGCCGCGGGAAGCGTTTTCCACGCTTCGTTGTAGATGACGTTCGCACCGGTCGTGTTCCACACGCCCTGGAACTGGAAGATCATCATCGTGAACAGCACGGGCTTGATGTTCGGGACCACGATGCTACTCCAGATACGGAACTCGCCCGCGCCGTCAATACGACCGGATTCCAGCACGGCGTTGGGGAGGATCTCCATGTACTGTACGCACAGGAAGACGCCCATGGTGCTGGCAAGCGTCGGTAACAGCACGCCCAGCGGATTGTCCACCAGTCCGAGGTACGCCAGGATGATGTACTGCGGGATCGCTGTGATGGCGGGGGTGAACATCAGCGCGAGGGTGATCAGTTCGTTGATCGGACCCTTGCCGGGGAAATTGTGCTTGGCAAGCGGATATGCCGCCAAGGTCGCAAACATAAGGTAGAGCACGGTGGACGAAATAGAGATGAACAAGCTGTTGAACAGGTAGCGTTCAAACGAGATCCACATGTTCGAGATGACCATGCCCAGCTGTTGGAAGTTTTCACCCGTCGGTTGTTTGGGGAAAATCGGGGGCGGGAACAGGAAGAATTCCTCAGGCGGTTTGAATGCCGAAGAAATGGCGTACACCAAGGGGAAAGCCATAAAGGTACCCATGGCAAGGAGCAGGAGCGCCAGACCGACGGTACCGCCGATGGAACGCTGTTGCTTTTTCGGAGTCGCAAACTCCATTGCTTTTTTGTTGCGTCGTTTCATAGCCATGCATCTTCCCCCTTTCTTACCAGCTCAGCAGTTTGAAGATCAGCTTCTTCGACAACACGATCATCGCGAATAGGATAACACCGATACAACACGCGTAGCCCATTTCATAACGGACCGAACCGTAGTCGGTGATGTAGTTCAGGATGGTCATGGTGGAGTAGTTGACCGATTGATAACCGCCCGTCAGGTCTTGCGAAACCTGACCGACCGAGAAGGACGAGGAAATCTGCATAACCGCACCGAACAGCATCATGCTCTTCATGTTGGGAACGGTGATGTAATACAGCTCTTGGAAGCGGTTCTTGATACCGTCGATCGCGCCCGCTTCGTACTGCGAAGCGTCGACGCCTTGGAAACCGGCGATGAAGGACAGGAAGCTGACGCCCAGCGACAACCACAATTGCACCACGATGACGATGCCGAGGTTGTAGTTCGGGTCGGTCAACCACAGCACGGGCTCGCGCAGGACGCCGAGCTGCATCAGCGCGGCATTGACGATACCGTAGGAGTCGCCGGAGAAGAGGTATGTCCAGATGAAGTACACGTTGGCGGAAACCGACGGTGCGTAGAACACGATGGTCATAAACACACGCAGTTTCTTGGGCATCTCGTTGATGACCCATGCCATGAAGAACGAGAACAGATAGCTGAGCGGTCCGCACAGGAACGCCAGGATCATCGTGTTCTTAAAGCCGATCAGGAAGATGTCATCCTGAAGAAGGCGGGTGTAGTTGTCCAGTCCCAGAAAGGTCGGAGCTTGCAACATGTTAAAGTCGGTAAAGCTCAGACCGATAGCAGCGAGAACGGGCAACACCGTGAAGATAATGAAGCAAATCATGAACGGGGCAAGCATCACATACGATGCGCCGTTCTTGACAATGCGTCTACCGAGCGAATGCTCGTTTTTGATCGTCATGATCGGTGACCTCCTTTTCTCTCAATTTAATCAGTCCGAAAATTCCTCAATCTTTCTCGTCAATTCCAGATTGATCTGCTCGCTCCAGTAAAGAAGCTGCTCGGTCGGATTCTCGGAATTCAGGACGGAGGTCATAAACGCACTGTTGATGGCTCTGGACGTAAAGTAGCTGCCGGGAACCTGCTCAACGAAGACCAGATTCTCCATTTGCGCGCCGAGGGATTCAAGCTGCTCATCGTTCCAGGGCAGTTCCTTCATCGCTTCGACGTTCGCGGTCGCGTAACGACCGCCGGGACCGAGGATCGCTTCGATACGGGTACCGAACTCCGCCTGGGTGTCCTTGCGGACCCACCATTTCAGGAATTCCCAACCCGCCTGCGGGTCTTCGACATCCTTAAACATGACACACGCGGTCTCGGTGGCAGCCTGATCGTTGTTGATGGAGCCGTCTTCCTGCATCACGCCGGGAATCGGATACATCTCCCACAAGCCGTCGAGCTCAGGAATCGAGATGGAGAACACGTTGTACATGGTGTAGTCCGCGAGGAGGATGGGCATCTCACCGGTACGGAAACGGCTCATCGCGTCGTATTCCTGCGGGAAGAGGTAATCCGCATACAGCTCCACGGACATGTTGAAGGCTTCATACGCCACCTGCGTATCGAGCGCGGTCGCGTTGAGTTCATCGTTGTAGATCTGACCGCCCATCTGATAGAGCAGGTTGGTGAAGATGTTGGACGCGTTCATCGCCGCGATCGCGTTCATGTTACCGATACCGATTTCCATGTTGTTGCGGCTGACGATGGGATAGATCTCGGTGAGCAGCTGATCCCACGTTTCGGGAACGGGGAGACCGAGCTCTTCGAGGATATCCGTACGGACGAACATCATCTGGTAGGTCATGGTTTCGGGGAGCGCGTACACGCCGCCCTTATACTCGAACGGGATCATCGCTTCGTAGCGATCGCCGTCCATAGCAAACCAGCTGGCGACCTCGCCGTAATCCTCGAAGGAGGACAGGTCATACAGCGCATCGCGCATCGCGAAGTTGACGGGGTCGGTCACGGCACGGGTCAGCGCCACGTCGGGACCTTTGCCCGCGAGAGTCGCTTCGATAATCGCGCCGGTAACCAGTTCGAGATCGACGCCCACGCCCGATTCGGGAGTGAAGCTGGAGGTGATCTGTTGCTTGAGGACGTTTGCCTGGTCACGGCCGGACTGGATCCAGACGTTCACAGAGGAGGTCGTCTCCACACCTTCGACCGTGGACGAGCCCATCGAGGAGTAATCCTCGGTGAAGGACGCCACGAAACGGTCATACTTATGTTTGAGACCCTCGCCGAAGGTTTCCTCCGCACGGGGCGCTTCGCCGTTCTCGCCGTAGAATTCCATACGGTCGATTTCCAGCGGTTGCTCCTGGAACATCGCGATCCAGGAACCGACCGTCGAGATGTTCGACTTGAACGCGCTCAGGCGGTCACTCTTCGCCATATCTTCGGGCTTGCTGATGAGGCGGTCCATCTGACGGGTGATGTTCTGAATCTTCGCGATCAGCGAGCTATTCTCGCCGTACTGCCTGGCAACCTCATCGGAGATCGCCTTGAGGTTGTTGTTCGCGCTCATCAGATCCTGCGTCAGGGTCGGGATCATCTCTTCGATGTTGTAGTCACGGTTGTCGTCGGGGGAGCTGCCCGTGATCATGATGACGTCACGATAAATGGTGTTCAGCTCAAGCACCGACTGTTGCATCTTCGCGGCGATTTCCGCCGAGGCGCCGAGCACCACTTCCAGAGCGACGGTGTTCGTGCCTTTTTCGAGATAGATGTAAAGGTCTTCGCCGTCCGCGTTCTGCAGCGTGTAGGTCTGCCACACGTTGTCATAGGGGAACTGAAGCTTGTTGGCTTCTTCAAACGGCACCACGCCGTTGACATACAGGCGGCGGTGCGCGCTCACGCCGTCATACACGGACTGACGGAAACGCACGGAGAATTTATACAGACCCGCTTCTTCCACGTCGAACTCCCACCATGCGGTTTCGCCGGTGAGCTTCCAGTTCGCGCCGCCGAAGGTGTTGAGCTTGATCTTCTTCGGGCTGTACGGCTGGGTCTGGGGATTGGTGATGTCGTTTTGCGCGATCAGCTGCATCTCGGTTTTGTAGAGAGCCTGCTCGCCCTGCACGACGAGATTCTCGCCGTTGTATTTTGCGGCGTTACCCGTATCCTTCAGGAACTCCTCATACGTCGCCAGCGGCGCCACGCGAGAGAGCACCACGTTCTTGATCGCCACGAAGTCGTTCGACATCGCGAGCGTCAGCTCATGCTCGCCCGCCTTCAGTTCAAAGGCGATCGGCGAGTCGTAGAAGCCTTCCTTATCATATAAGGTATATGTACGCCAGTAATCAGGGACCTCCACCTGCTTGGGGTTGATGTCGTCGAGGTCCTCGCCGTTTTCATCCACATTTCTCACGATCGGCGTTTCGTTGGTCCAGATGCGCGCGAGCTTGAGCGTCGCCGCCTCTGCAAACGGCAGTTTGCCGTCGATCAGCAGATCGTAAGTGGTATTTTTGTTGCCGCGCTCCACATAATTGTAGTCGAACGTCAACGTATAGTAGCCATCTTTGGCCACAGAAAACGGCAGCACAAAACAGTTGGCTTCGTCGACGACCGTTTCGTCATCGCCCACCAACTGAATCGGCTCCGTCTTATTTTCAGATTCAGTGTAGTTCGAGATATACTCGCTGTAAGAGGGGATCTCTGCGTCCTCCTCTGTCACGGCATCCTCCGCCACAGTCTGCGCCGTCGCGTCGGTTTCCGCCATCAATACGGATGCCGTTTCGTCCGGTTGTGCCGCGCCCGTCATCGGGACGGCACTCATCAAAAGCAGCGCCGCCAAGACACACGATAAAAGGCGAATTCTTTTCATGAATCCTGTCACCCTTTCTGATTCACCGCCGACACACAGGGACGAAAAATTCGCCCCTGTGTGTCGCGATGAAAAGTATTGCTTAAGGAATTACTCGGCGGCTATTACGCTTCCGCGTCGGCAGCCGCTTCGGCAGCCTGCTTCGCTTCTACTTCAGCAGCCAGCTCTTCAACCATCTGGTTGAACTCGTCAAACTCGGCCTGCAGAGCATTCTTCTGGGAATCGAAGATCGCCTGGACAGAGCTTTGGGTTTCGTCATAATAGATCTGGGGAACGATCTGGGCGTCGATGATGCCGAGGTAGCAGTCGCCGATGCCGCGGATCATCTCAACGGAGACGGGCTCGTCAGCGATCTCGTCGATCATCGCAAGCTCTTCCTCGGTGAGGTTCAGGTCGTACCAGGTGGTGCCTTCCTTAGCGGCAGACACGTTACGGGACACGAGGGTCTCCAGGCGGATGTAGGTCGCCGCACCGATGGGGTTCTCAGCGGCCGCCGCAATGGAGTAAGCCCACAGAGTCGCGGTGGGGATACCGGTCTCGTCGCCGTTGGGGTCGAACGCGGGAACGGGCGCAATGCCGAACTCGTCGCCTTCGATCTTCGCAGCAGACTCACAGATTCTCTTGTAGCCGGAGAGCGTGGTTTCGCACATCGCGTCGGTGCCGGTGGGGAACAGGGTGCTCCAGGACTGCAGGGTGCCGTCACGACGAGCCGCGCCGTCCTTCTGATAGAGGTTGTAAACCTCGGTCATCCAGGTCATGTACTCGGGGGTGTCGATCGCGAGGGTCACGGTGCCGGTCGCCTCGTCGAGCTGCGCCATCGGGTACGGAGCGAAGTAGGGGAACAACGCCCAACCGGTGAAGCCGTAGTCATCGCCCTGGGTCATGGCCTTGGCGGTCTTCTTGAACTGGGTCCAGTTCCATTTGCCGTCCTGCCACAGCTCCAGAGGAGTCTTCTGGCCGTTCTGCTCGAACTTGGTCTTGTTGTACACAAGATAGTTCTTGTCCACTTCCGCCAGGGTGATGGCGCCGTGGGACTCGCCGCCCCACTGGAAGTAGGTGTCCATCAGCTGATGGTTGTACAGGTCTTCCTCGGGGTTGTTGGGGTTCTTCGCATCAATCTGCAGGTGATCCTTGTACTCTTCGATGGAAGCGGTCAGGCCGGCCGCGTTCCAACGGGGGTAGGTCAGATCGTAGTTGCAGGGGATGATGTCGGGAGCCGTACCGGACGCGGTTTGCGTCGCGAGGAAGTCGGTTTGCTGCTCGTCGGAGATCGTGGTGATGGTCACGTCACCGGCCTGGCCGGCATACGCGTCACGCCAGATCAGCGTCGACAGATACTGCGCAAACGGATCATCCGGGTTGTTGTTGGACTCCAGATACGCCCAGTCAATGCTCATCATAACATCCACGGTCGCGTTTTCAAGCTCGGGCAGCATAATGCCGTCGCTGTACTCACCGTTCGCTTGAATGCTAAAGTAGCCTTCGGCAGTGGGGTCCACGTCTTTGCCGCCGTTGCCGCCGCCGGCGCAAGCCGTCATCGAAAACAGCAAGGTCAGGGCAAACAGGGCACACAGTACTCTTTTCAAGGTGGTCACTCTCCTTTTTGTATTTACTTTCAAAGGCTACGCCTTATAAAAGTTTTGTATATTTTGCCGCCTCTTCAGCGGACAAAGCCTGGTATTCCGCCGGTGAGATGCCCACCGACTTTTTGAAGCTGTTGGAAAACGACTGCACGGAGCGGTAATTGAAGCGGGCGGCAATCTGCGTGACGTTCATGCGTCCGCTGCGAAGCAACCACTTCGCCTCCTCCATCTTCTTATATAGTATATAAGAGCCGATGGTCGTTCCCATTTTTTCCTTAAATATATGCGCCAGATACGTGTAGCTGTAGCCGAGGCTTGCCGCCAGCGCACGGATGTCGTCAATATCGCGATAGTGCTGGTCGATGTAGCGTACCACCGCGTACACCGCGTTGCCCATGCGGGGCTCGCCCAGCGGCAGATAGCCGTCGCCGCCCGCCCGATGGCGGAACACGCGAAGCACCAGCCGTTCGGTCAGCGCGCCGACCATACGGTAGTGGTGCATCGGCTTTTCATGGATCTCGCTGAGGATCGAGGAGAAGATCTCCAGCAATTCCTTGCACGGCGTGATCATATACGGCGCCCACGAGCGATAGAACCGCTCCACCTCCAGATCCTGCGCTCCCGTGAAGGAGAAGCCGAGATAGCAAAAGCGGAACGGCACGCCCTGATCGGCGACGATTTCATGCGTTTGCCCCGGAATATTGATGAAGACATCGTTTTCTTCCAGCACCTGCGCCTTGCCGTCGGTGACCACCGTCGCCTTGCCCGCCACCACATAGGTGATCTCGAACACGCGTTGCGCGTGCGACGGAATCCGATAGCCCGATTCGCAGTACAATTCACCGACTTGGTGCAATTCCACAAAACGAAAGCGCACAGGGTTGGAGAAGTAGGCGTTGTCGTCCTCGTAGCGCTTGCCGAAATTTAGAGAATTCGACATACTTTTACGGCCTTTCCTGTACAAAACATGGTAAATTCCGCAAGTTCACCGATAAATAGGGGCAATTAGACAATCTATCATAAGCATATGATATACGGATTTGCCATTTTGTACAATATGAAAATTTGTTTATTATGTTACTCCAAAATGTTCTAACCGTGAAGTTTTTGTAACACTTCGCACAGTTATGTGTATTCTTTATATAATTTTATGGGCGCTTTTGGCAATTATGCACACATTTTTGGGGGCTGCATTTTGCCGTCCCGGCAGAGACCTTATACGGTCGCGTCATTTTGTTGGGCGTTTTTACCATGAGGCTTGTACAACAGCGCCGCCGTCACCGCCGCGATCGCGATCACGACCGTGCCGATCACGATCCACCACACCGGATCGATGCCGCTCTTGTCCGTAGCCACCAGCAACACGCCGTTGCCGACGGGGCGCTCCTCTGACGGTGTGTTGACCGTGCGCATCGCGCCGTCCTCCTCCGCCACCGCCATCGCGGTGGATCCGCCGCCGTCGAGCAGGATCGCGTAGGCGCAATCCATTTCATCCGCCATATACGCCGCCATCTCATTGGCGGTCATGCCCGCTGCCGATTCCGAGCGACCGTCCGCCACGGCAAGTACCAAGTCGCCGTTTTTCTTCACACCGAACGCCGTGCGCGGCTGGGGATCGGCAAACACGCTAAGCGTATAGTCGTGGGGCAACGCCTCGCCGTCCTCGACGATCGTCATGTTGCCTCCCACCGCGAAGACCGCCTCGTTCCAGCGCTCGTCCTCAAAGGTAAACAGAAACTCGATCTCATCGCCCTCCTGCAGGAAGCCGATGGCATCGAACTGCTTCATCTCCAGCGACAGCACCACCGTGCCGTCTTCCAGCGGCGAATCGTTATCCATGCTCTTGGTC
>JAZQHP010000083.1:0-4347 GCA_045540655.1 Acutalibacteraceae bacterium | reverse complement strand
TGACCGGACGGCCGCGGCGGCCGTTATCGATCAACGCATCCACCGCTTCCTGCAGCATGCGCTTTTCGTTGCGGACGATGATATCCGGCGCGCCGAGCTCCAAGAGTCTCTTCAGACGGTTGTTGCGGTTGATCACGCGGCGGTACAGATCGTTCAGGTCGGAGGTGGCGAAACGGCCGCCGTCCAGCTGAACCATCGGACGAATATCCGGCGGAATGACCGGAATGACATCCAGAATCATCCACTCGGGGCGGTTGCCCGACAAGCGGAAGGACTCCACGACCTCTAAACGCTTGAGCAAGCGTGCACGCTTTTGACCGGTTGCGCCTTCGAGTTCCTCTTTGAGTTCCTCGGAGAGCTTTTCCAGATCAATGGCGGCAAGCAGCTTTTTGACATATTCCGCGCCCATACCGGCATCGAAATCGTCCTCATATTTCTCGCGCATATCGCGATAGTCTTTTTCGCTCAGCACCTGTTTTTCCTGCAACGGCGTCGGGCCGGGATCGACCACGATGTATGAGGCAAAGTACAGCACCTGCTCGAGCAGACGGGGCGAGATATCTAAGAGCAGTCCGATACGGGAGGGGATGCCCTTGAAATACCAGATGTGCGATACCGGAGCGGCGAGCTCAATATGGCCCATACGCTCACGGCGAACCTTAGCGCGCGTTACTTCAACGCCGCAGCGATCGCAGATCTTACCTTTATAGCGGATACGCTTATACTTACCGCAATGGCATTCCCAGTCCTTGGTAGGCCCGAAAATACGCTCGCAGAACAAGCCGTCGCGTTCCGGCTTCAGAGTACGGTAGTTAATGGTCTCCGGCTTTTTCACTTCGCCGTAGGACCATTCGCGGATCTGGTCAGGGGAAGCAAGACCGATCTTGATGGAATCAAATACATTGAATTCTGCCATGTTCGTTTGCCTCCTTCCTTACATTTCGTCGGAATCGTCCGAGTAGGAATCCTCGTCCGAACCGAACAGATCTTCACCGAAGAAATCGTCGACCTCCGGCTCTTCCACGCCGTAGCCGTCGAATTCATTTTCGTTGGCAACGGTGCTGAAGGCTTCGTCGTCCACCGGATCAACGGCGACTACGCTGAGATCTTCGTCATCCTCGAAGGTTTGTTTCAGGTCGATTTCCTGCTGATCCTTATCGAGTACCTTGATGTCTAAGCCGAGCGACTGCAGTTCCTTAACCAGAACCTTGAAGGATTCCGGCACGCCGGACTGCGGTACATTCTGACCCTTGACGATAGCTTCGTAGGTCTTGACACGGCCCACCACATCGTCAGACTTAACGGTGAGGATCTCCTGCAGGGTGTAAGCGGCGCCGTAAGCTCCCAGCGCCCACACTTCCATTTCACCGAAACGCTGTCCGCCGAACTGCGCTTTACCGCCGAGCGGTTGCTGTGTGACCAGCGAATACGGACCGGTGGAACGGGCGTGGATCTTATCATCAACCAGATGATGAAGTTTGAGATAATACATATAACCGACGGTAACCGGGTTATCGAACTGCTCACCGGTACGGCCATCGTACAGGATGGTCTTGCCGTTCGGGTTTTTGCCCGCCTGTTCAAGCAGTTCTTGGATGTCGCCTTCATGCGCACCGTCAAAGACGGGGGTCATGACCTTAAAGCCGAGTGCGGCAGCAGCATAACCGAGATGCACTTCCAGCACCTGACCGATGTTCATACGAGACGGAACACCGAGGGGGTTCAAGACGATATCCAGCGGCGTGCCATCCGGCAGGAACGGCATATCCTCGCTGGGCAGAATGCGCGAAACAACGCCCTTGTTACCGTGACGGCCGGCCATCTTATCGCCAACGCTGATCTTGCGTTTTTGAGCGATATAGCAGCGAACGACCATGTTCACGCCGGGGCTGAGCTCGTCGCAGTTTTCACGGGTAAACACCTTGACATCCACAATGATACCGTACTCGCCGTGCGGTACACGCAGGGAGGTATCGCGGACTTCGCGTGCTTTTTCACCGAAGATGGCGCGCAGTAAGCGTTCTTCGGCGGTCAGCTCGGTCTCGCCCTTCGGGGTAACCTTACCGACCAGAATATCACCGGAGCGGACTTCCGCACCGATGCGGATGATACCGCGCTCGTCCAGATCCTTCAGCGCATCGTCACCCACATTGGGGATATCGCGCGTGATCTCTTCCGGCCCAAGCTTGGTGTCACGGGATTCGATCTCATATTCTTCCACATGGATCGAGGTAAAGACATCCTCACGGACGACCTTTTCGTTGATGAGAACAGCGTCCTCATAGTTGTAACCTTCCCAGGTCATGAAGCCGATGAGCGCGTTCTTACCGAGCGCAATCTCACCGTTGCAGGTCGCGGGACCGTCAGCAATGACATCGTGCTCTTCCAGATGCTGACCGGGTTCTACGACAGGGCGCTGGTTGATGCAGGTGCCCTGGTTGGAACGGGCAAATTTCACCATCTGATAGGTGTCGATCGAGCCGTTGTCGTCGCGGCGGACCAACACGCGGTCAGCCGATACATCGGTGACCGTACCGGCGCTCTTCGCCAGTACGCAGACACCGGAGTCTACACCGGCTTTGTATTCCATACCGGTACCGACGATGGGGGACTCGGTCTTGAGCAGCGGCACAGCCTGACGCTGCATGTTCGAGCCCATCAGGGCGCGGTTCGCGTCATCGTTCTCAAGGAACGGAATCATCGCGGTAGCGACCGAAACGACCATCTTCGGCGAAACATCCATGTAGTCGATCTTATCGCTTTCGATCTCCACAAATTCGCTGCGGATACGGGCGTTGACACGGTTGCGGGCAAAACGGCCGTTTTCATCCAACGGTTCGTTTGCCTGTGCCACAATATAATCGTCTTCCATGTCAGCAGGCATGTAGACAACCTCGTTCGTGACAATGCCGGTTTCTTTATCCACGCGGCGGAACGGAGCTTCCACGAAGCCGTACTGGTTGATACGGGCAAAGGTGGCAAGATACGAGATCAAACCGATGTTGGGACCTTCGGGGGTCTCGATCGGGCACATACGGCCGTAGTGGCTGTAGTGAACGTCACGCACTTCGAAGCCGGCGCGGTCACGCGACAGACCGCCGGGGCCCAAAGCGGACAGACGGCGCTTGTGCGTTAATTCAGCCAGCGGGTTGTTCTGATCCATGAACTGCGAGAGCGGGGAAGAGCCGAAGAACTCTTTGATCGCCGCCACGACAGGACGGATGTTGATGAGCGCCTGTGGCGTGATGGTGTCCATATCCTGCGCCTGCAGCGTCATACGCTCACGGATCACGCGCTCCATACGGGAGAAGCCGATGCGGAACTGGTTCTGCAGCAGCTCACCGACTGAACGGATACGGCGGTTGCCCAAATGGTCGATATCATCGGTGGTACCGATGTCATGACCCAAGCAATTGAGGTAGTTGATGGACGCCAGAATATCGTCCACAATGATATGGTTCGGAACGAGGTCGGCGGCACGCGCGAGCAATGCTTCGATGAGTGCCTCGTCGCCTTCCGTGCTCTCCAGGATCTCCTGCAGCACGGTGAAGCGCACGCGCTCGTTGACGACTTTTTTCACGGCCTCGTACACCGCTTCGCTGACAAACAGCGACAGATCGACCATACCGTTGGAAATGATCTTGACCTCGTGGTGCTCGCCGTGTTCGTCTGTGGTGACATAGGCGACGCACACACCGGCATTTTCAATTTCCATCGCGCGGTCGCGGCGAATGACCTCGCCTGCCTCCGCCATGATCTCACCCGTGACAGGGTTGATGATCGGGCGGCTCAGGCAGCAACCCGCCAAGCGGTTAGAGATGCCGAGCTTTTTATTGTATTTATAGCGGCCCACGCGGGACAGATCGTACCGACGGGGGTCAAAGAACAGGTTCTCGAGGTGCTGCTGCGAGTTTTCCAGCGTCAGCGGCTCGCCCGGACGGAGCTTGCGGTATACCTCCAAAAGCGCTTCCTCGGTGTTCTTGGTAATGTCCTTCTCCATGGTGGCGAGAATACGCTCGTCCTCACCGAAGAAATCGAGCAGTTCCGCATCGGAACCCAGGCCCAACGCACGCACCAACACGGTGATGGGCAGCTTGCGGTTCTTATCGATGCGCACATAGAACACATCGGAAGAATCGGTCTCATACTCCAGCCATGCACCGCGGTTCGGGATGACGGTGGAGGTGAAGAGCTTCTTACCGGTGCTGTCGTACGACATACCGTAATAGACACCGGGCGAACGCACCAACTGCGAAACGATAACACGCTCCGCACCGTTGATGACAAAGGTACCGCTTTCGGTCATGAGCGGGAAATCACCCATGAACACTTCGGATTCCTTGATCT
>JAZQHP010000082.1:0-11446 GCA_045540655.1 Acutalibacteraceae bacterium | reverse complement strand
AGAGGATTATTATTTCAAACAAAAACATCGGACAGGTATCAGACGGTGGACATCACATAGCGCTGTTGCGATGCCAGCAGATACGCCCGCTCGGCATCCAGCTGAACAGCTTTGTAAGAGTATTCCGACACAGGCTGTCTCTCGCCGTCGATATCCATCGCGGTGGATACAAGGTTGCCGTGCTCATCATAGGTATAGAAAACATCGTAAGTACCGGCGCCGTAATGTTGCTCTTTCACAACCCGTCCGTCCTCGACCACCGTATCGTAAAGCACCGTACCGTCGGCATCCTCACAGAAGACGTTCGTAAGCGTCTCGCCGTCGTATTGATAAGAAACGGTCGATTGCAGAATGCCGTCGTAGTATTCCCGTTTTTCGATCAGATCTCCCTTGGCATCGTATGCATACTGATAACCTGTGTAGTCGAAGCCGTCCTCCTGCTCGGATTCCATTTTTCCGTCACCGAAATAGGTCAGGGTTTTGGAAGAGGTCTCGCCGTCAGGCCACACCACACGCAGTTTCCGAGGCATGCCGTTCGCGTCGGGATCCTCAAAATAGCCGTTGCAACGAAGGTTTTCCTCGATATCACGACTGCAATACGACGTGACATTGTATTGATCGTCGTATTCAAAGGCGGTGTATCCGCTGTCATAAAACGCCGCTTTCTCCAGCAAATACACCGTGACTTTGGCGGTCTCGGGCGACGTCGGGTCGGTGTTCGGTACGGTCGTCTCCCCTGTCGGCATCGGCACGGTGGTAGCTCCCGTCTGAACAGTCGTCCCTGCAGAGGGAGCCTCCGTCGGAACAGGACCTCCCGTGCACGCTGTCAACAGCAAGCACACCAACACCAACAACACTACACATCGCTTCATACGTACCACTCCTTTTCATCGTATGGTATCCCCTTTCACTATACCAAAAGACCGACGCGCTGTCAACGGTGTCGCAGGCAACCCGGTCGAAAAAAAGGCGGTTATGCTTTACAAGATGTCGCTCGATGTATTACAATACTTTTATACTATCATCAAAAACAGGAGAAATGATCATGAGACATGCCTTGCTGATCGACACACAAACCAGCCGTATCGTTGAAATTGAAAAAGATTCCTTCCGAATCGGTCGTGATAAGAACTATGTAGACTATGCTGTCGATAACCCGGCGATCAGCCGCACTCATTGCATGATCGTCAGAAAAGACGACGGCTATCGGCTGGTGGATTGTCACTCCAAGAATCATACATATCTGGACGGCGAACTCGTGCCCCCCACGGTCGAACAACCGTTGCATCACGAGGCTGTGATCAGTCTCGGCAACATGCACTTTGTATTTTTGCTTCGGGAAGAGGAGACAAACGCATGACGTCTTATGAGGTTTTCATTTCCTTTAAGAATACCGACAAATACGGTCGCCGTACACGCGACGCGGACATGGCGGAGGCGCTGTATTACGCCCTGCAAAAAAAGGGCATTTCCGCGTTCTACAGCAACATCTCCATCCAGGAAACGGCGCGATCCAAATTCGCTCAGGCCATTGACAAGGCGCTGGAACAGTGCAACATTCTCGTAGCCGTCGGCACCTGTGTGGAATATCTGGAATCGGATTGGGTCTATGACGAGATCGATACTTTCCGCAATGAGATGCTCAACGGCAACAAGCCGAGCGGTAAAAGCGCCATTATCAGTTATATCGCCGAGGGGCTTCCGCAAAACAAATTGCCGCTGGTGCTTCGCAAATGTCAGTCGTATTATGACCTCGATCAGTTGCTGGAGTTTATCGTCAACCACCGCAATGCCGAAGGCAGTTTGCAGAGCCGCAAGTCCATCCCCGCTCTCTCGCCTGATTCCCAGCCGACTTCCTCCGCCTTACAGCCCGGCCAGCGAATTCTCGATCGCTACCGCATTATACAATTGATCGGTCGCGGCGGCACCTCCTTGGTGTATTCCGCCATGGACGAGAACCTGAATATACCCGTCGCGGTAAAAGCGGTATTTGTCGAGGGTAAATTTCCCGACAGGGTGATTGCCGACCTGCAGGCAGAAGTGGATATGCTCAAACGGCTCAATCACCCCAACATCCATAAGATTCACGCCGTTGAACACCACGAACGAGGATTTTATGTCGTCATGGATCTGGCACAAGGGCAATCGGTGCAATGGCATCTGGAAAAGAACGGCAAGTTTCAGGAATCCGACGTCCGTAAGATCGCCAAACAACTGGCGCAGACCCTGCAATATCTGCATCGCCAGACACCGCCGATCATTTACCGCGATATGAAACCCGCCAACGTGATCATGAAAAAAGACGGCAACATCACGTTGATCGACTTCGGCATCGCCAGAGAGTACAAAGAAGGCGAGTTGACCGATACCACGTGCCTGGGCACCGTCGGATTTGCCGCACCGGAGCAATACGGCGGCATGGGTCAGACAGATGTTCGCACAGATATCTATGGTCTCGGTGTGACACTGTATTATATGATTACAGGATCGGACCCAAGGACGCCCCCCTATACCATCCGTCCGCTTCGCGACGTGGATCCGTCCCTCTCCAAAGGCATGGAATACATCATCGCCCGATGCACCAGACGCGATCCTGAGGAACGCTTCCAAACCGCCGATGAACTCCTCGAAGCACTCGCACATATCGACAACCGCTTGTATCTGGCAAAGCATCGCCTGCCGCAGTCCGGTCATCAAAAGAAAACCAAAAAAGTTCTCTATAAGGCCGCGCTCTCACAACCGATGCCGCTCCCCAAACCAATGCCGCTCCCCAAACCAACGCCGCTCTCGCCCCAGACATCTCTCCCCGCGACGTCTTCGCCTGTAGTGATCCCGCCTCCCAAACCTCCGATCACGCCGCCCGCCTTTTCCCCGAATGTTGTCTCCCTACAACAGAGGCCCGCAGAGCATATCGGCGAAACAACCATTTTAACCGATGTGGATGACGACGGAACTGCTCTCCTGACAGAGCAGGTATTGCAGTCCATACCGCTCGAAGCCGCAAAGACAAAGCCTGCCCACTGGACAGATGATGTGATCAGTATCAGCATTGCCGCACAACCTTCCGATAACACATGGCATATCCTTGCCGCCGCAGAACCGATCGCTGCCATCGAACAGCAATTGCTGGACGACCACCCGGACGGTCACATCATCTTCTCTGCCGCGGAGGTATCCATCAAAGCGGGACAGCGTTTGTCGGTCAACCCGAACAACGATTCAGACGAGAGTCGCATGGCTTTGCGCTTTATGTGGATCGGCGCACCTTGCCGCGGCACGGTGCCGTTGGGCAACGTTTCACAGCCCGATACCTCGCCCCTTGTCCTCAGAGACGACGAAACGATCGATCCGTCCCCGACAGAGGATACCGTCGCGGGCGATGTCCGCCGTCAGAAACTGGAAGCCATCCTTCTGAAGCGCAACGGCATACGTGCACTGATCCGTGACCGTGTATTCGGTCAGGATCAGGCGATCGACAACGTGATCGACGGCTATCTTTGCGCAAAGCTGCTGACCGACTTCCCAAAAGCCGATGCCCCCTATGCTTCGTTCCTGTTTATCGGTCCTGTCGGAACAGGAAAAGTGCATACGGCCACGTGTTTTGCCGACGCGGTGAAACGCCCCTGTATGCGCATTTGTCTGGAAGACTTTTCCGACCCTGTGCTGAATTCTGCGGAAGCCGAAAGCGCACAAATGCGCGACATGATCGATTTTGTAAAACACCACCCGCGTTGTGTGTTGATATTGGACGGCATAGAACACATGCCTCCGTATTTGTTACGCCATGTGATCCAAGGTTTGGACAGCGGTCGGTTCCGTGCCGACGGTCAGGAAGTATCTCTCGCCGAAACAGTCCTGGTGCTGACAGGCAATACGGCACTTCCGTCGCAAGCCCCCGAAGAACCGCTCCGGCAATTGACCGACGAGCACGCGTTGCCGCCGTCCATTCTCAAGCGGTTTTCCCGCGGCAATACGATCCTGTTCAGCCCGTTACCGGCCGATTGTCTGCGGGATATCATCAAGCGGGAACTGCTTCGCTGTGCCGACGGATTCAACAATCGCTTCGGCATGGACATGACCATCGACGAAAAGTTATATACGGTGCTGTTGCTGTCGACGGAGGATCCGGTCAATGCCAATACGGTCAGCGGCATGGCAAAAGACTTCTTCTTCCGCGAAATCTCCGGCATGGTTCAGTTTGTCGGCACAGCGGGTGCGGAAGACCGTTTGACGGCCGTAAAGCAATTGTCGATCACGATCGATCGGGACGATTCAGTCGGTGACCTCTCCGAATCGGAGCAACCCTTCGATGGGTCACAGGCGATGAACGACCGCATCGCATCCGACAAACGATTGGCGTTTGAAACCGAGTTCCGATTCCCCGAACAGTCCAACGAACTTCAAATCCATCTTCACCGCTTACAGTGGATCGATCCTGCCGATTGAATCCAAAGAGCAAAAAAAGCGTTGCAGTGCAGACGATCTTGTCCTTCACTGCAACGCTTTTTTTCATAAGTTAAAACCAATCGTCGGTCGCCACATCCACCGCAAATTCAATACGCTGACCCTCATCGGGAGCGCTCTGCTCCGCGATGGTCAGATAATAAACATCGGTGGGTCGGAACAACGTGTTTTTTAGCGTCAGGCGCACGCGGAACAGCCGCTGTGCGTCGCTTTCGCCGCTTTTATCGGCAATCACTGTCTGCTGATCACTGACAAGATTACCGACAGCATCCGTGATATACACGAGATAGGTTGCCGCCGCCGTTTTGCCGCCGACCGCTTCCGCCTGATAAAAATCCAGAGAAAACACGCGATTGCTGATTTTACGGCTTTGGCTCACCAGCCGCAACGGCGCTTTTTGAGTTTCCACATAGTTCTTGGATGTGACGCGCTTATTTTTAAAGGCAATCACCGGTACGCACAGTTCCTGAAGCGACAGGCCGCCGTGAATATAGCGGTTGTTGCCGCCCTGTTTGCGGATGCGGATCGTGTCAAGCGGCATAAACAGACAATTATCGCTGTGCAGATGCGCCGCGGACACGCGGATCATGTGCTCTGCCACACTGTCGGGCGCGGCGATCACATAGCGTCGGTCCAGTTCCAGGATGTCGCCGCGGACAACCGTTTTTTCAATCTTTTCGCTTTCTGCCAACGGCTCGTAGGTATATAAAAAGCCGTGGTCGGCGGTGATAAAGGCCGTGGCACCGCCAAGCTCGTTTGTGATGATGCGCACCAGATTCTTGATTTCGGACACGGCGGTTGTGCACGCCTCAAACACCTTATCCTCCGTAGCCGCGGTTTCCGCAACGGCATCGATGGTGTTGTGGTAAATATATACCGCTTTTTTGCCGTTGACCGTTTCGCGGCGCTCAGCTTTTTTCATCGACACGAACGACGCATACGTCAGCGCCACGCTGTCTTCGACGGTGCGTTTCAACACCTTTTCGCGTTGTGCCGTACCGACGGTGGACATGCCGTCACACAGCACACGCCCTTCGGCATCCAGCGTCATGTCGCGGTGCGGCAACAACGCCGCCATGCCGGTTTTGGTAACCGACGGAATGACGGATTGCATCGCCGTAAGCTCGGCTTGTCCGTGCGTATCCCGCGTCAGTTCCGCGGTCAGTTCCGCCGCCACCTCGTAACGAAGCGCATCGGACACGATCACATAGGTGCGCGAAGTGCCGCTGATACCCGGTGCTACAAACCGTTTGAAAAAATCCTGCTGTTGCGGCACACGGCTCAGACGCGCATCCGTTCCGAGTTCGTCCTTGATAAGCGACGTCCAGTGCCCGCTGAGTTCCGATAAAAACCATTGTTTATATAAGCGCTCAGCATATTCCGCCGCCGTTTTGAACAGGTCATCCAAATCTGTGTGACAAGTATGAAGACTCGCGGAAAATGCCGTGTAAAACGCCCGATAACAGCTGTCCATACGGTAATAATCGGCAGTATACCGCTCCCACATCACCACATGCTCTGCCACATGGAAGCCGCCGATGTGTTCCAGGTAAAAACGTTGCATATCGGCAATCTGCAACAGCCCTTCGTAATAACGGCGAACAGGAGTGTACCACCGCGCTGTGCGGCGCTGTTCCACGGTCGCCGTAATCTCATCCGCTTTGATGACTTGTTCGGCGACCTCACGCATATAGTGTCGGACAATGCATTCGTCAATACAAGGAAAGCACTCGCTGCCAAGCAAATCCGCGACATCCATCGCCGCAAACCGCTCGGGCAAATGCCACGCCGCCTCCACATCCCGCGCGAGCGCATACAGCGTCCGGACATCGTCCGCACGCATCCAGTCGTCCACAATTTCAAAGCACGCCGCACGGTGACCTGCATCCGTCGGGTAGGACAGAATGTTGAATGCCTCCGGCTTCATCGTAACCGCCAGCGTGTTGAACAGCAGATGCGCGGCAAGGGCGATCAGCGACTCTCCTTCCCGACGCTCATACCCGAGACGATCGGCGAGCAACTGCCACAGCATATCTTCGTCTCCGAATTTGCGGATCTGCATCAGCGCCGTGTGATCGTCCGTTGTCGATGAACTCGTCAGGAGTGCGCGCACCACGCCGCCGAGCGTATTATCCGTTGTGCCGCACAGCACGGCAAGTACGTCCACATGGAGCTGTGCGACCGTTTGATAATCGCTGTGAAACGCCGTCAGCTTGGCGGTGCGTTCTTTGTTGTCAAAGAATCGGGCATACTGTTTGACGGCGCGACGCGCTTCCGCCGACAGCGGCATATCCAGCTGTGCCATGCGCATCGACAGCAGATCCGCGCGAAATTCTTCGCTGTACAGCTCTACATCCAGCAACCAGTTGTCGCGCACATCCGCATAGACAATGGGATTGTAAACAAGATAGTTGCCGTCGGGATCGGTTTCCAGCAATTGCCTTTTGACGGCAAAATTGTTTTGTCCCGTCAGTTTCACAACGGTGACGCCGTCCAGATGCAAGGTATCCACCAGTTCTTCGCACTCGCCGTCGGGATCCTGCCAAAAAATGATGCGTCGCGTATAAAATTCACGCAGAGGCGCCGCAAAGCGCTCCTGCAAATGGGTTTGCACGGTTTCCGTTGTCATGGATCGACACCTCATTGATACATCAGAAATACGTCATGGTCTTTTACAGAATCTGCAACACATCATGACCGTCCAGTAAGGTCATCAGCCGCTCTTTTACATCGGCAAGATAGTGGTCAATATCGGCTTCGTTTCGGAGCTTCGCCGCATAGCCAAGCCCCGCGCGCGATACGCTCACCGAATCCTCATCGGGCGCATTCTGCGCCATCAGTACCTTGAGATACTGAAGACGGATGTTGACAATCTGGATTTTCATGGCATCCAGCGCCGTCAGCGTATCGGTCCGATCGGCGGCGGTCCGTTTCGCCGCCAGCGCATCGTCGGCTTTTGCAACGACGGCTTTTTGATCCACCGATGCGGTCTGATGAATTTCCGCCATCGCCGCCTGAATATCCGCGAACACCTCATCCCGCTTAATAGCAAGCAAATGGCTATAGGTGGCACGGACGGTTTGCATCAGCATCGGTAATTCGTTGATACGTGCATACGGCGAAGGCATATCCAGCACCGAACGGATCACCGACAGGCAGTGCATCGTCTCGACTTCCGCCTGCAGATACTCCCGTTCGGCAACCATCGCTTCGTACAGCGCCGCCGCGCTGTCGAACACCGCGCGCTGATTCGCAAAAAAGGCGCGCACCGCCGACATATCGTCGCTGTGATCCAGCCAGTCGTCCTCCATATTCACCATTTTTGTGAGCAGTGCCACGTTGTCCTTTTGCTGAGACAGCAACGCATCGCAAAGCGCGATACCTGCTTCCACCAGCGGTTTGCCGGGGTAGCGTCCGTCGGCATATTCCTTCGCAAGCAAAGACATGAGCGTCTCTCGTACGGCTTTAAAACGCTCGATCACGAACGCGATCAGTCCGTCCTCATCCATCGGAATGTCCATCGTGTTGAAGTATTCGCGCAAGAATTCACGCGACTGTTTGAGCAAACGATCGGGAATGACCTCGCGGCGTTTCACGAGGGCTTTATCAACATCGGAGCGGCGGGTCAGGTATTCGGGCAATCGCCGATCGGACGGCTGAATGGTACTGCCGCCGTACAGGATCATCACCTTTTGTCCGACGATCAGTTCCGCAACAACCGCTGCTACATCGATCTCCCGCCAGCCGTAGGGAATCGCCTGATAACGGCGCTGAATATCCCCCATGGAGGTCGGCAGCATTCTTTCCTGTTGCAGTTTCAGGAATTGTTCCACCTCGCGCACGGCTTCCTCGTTGGGCGAAATGCCGTCGTCGGTTTTGTGGGCGCCTTCGACAAGAAGCTGTCTCAGATCTTCATCGCTCTTATAATTTCGCCGCACGTAGCGCAGTTTGGTATATACACCCTCCACCAGCCACGACAGCGCTTCGTCCAGTTTCTCTTTCACTGTCGTGCCTTTGACGGTGATGCGTTCGCCGCCGACATAGAACACGGCACTGAGAATCGCTGCGGTCAGGTATTCGCGCGCCTGCTTTTCGTGAGCGGACGCTTGCTGTTGCCGCGCGCGGATGATGCTTTGAATCGTTTCGGGGAGCTGAGTGACATTGCGTCCCTTCACGAATTTGCGGATCTTCATCGCCTGTTCGATCTCGTCAAAATAGGGATATTGATCGGAGAGTACTACGATCGCCTCGTTGTCCACACCCGATTTCATCACCAGCATTTTCGGATCGGCGGTATGCAGATCCGACGCAACCGTCACCACACGCAGACGGATGGAGCCCGACGGCGTGCCGATGGCGGTTTCGTCCACGAATTGATCAAACGGGACATTATACACCCCGTCATAATTGAATTTCTTGGTCAGATACAGCGTGCCGAACACAATCTGTGCAATGCTTTGAACGATTGCCGCGCTGTCCACGACCGTACTGCGGATCTCGCGGGCGATGTCCTGTTCATCATCGGTGAGGAACGCATAGGTGTCGCCGCTTCGGGCGATATAATTCTGGGATAACAGGCGATCGAGCGATTCCTGTACCTTCTGCCGCATCGCCATTTTATCGGCCCGCATATCCTCCACCATCAAGGTGGTGATATTGTCAACATTGGCTTTGATATCTTCCACGTAGCGGATCAGATACAGCAACTTGAGGATCTCCACGTCATAGGGTTGCATGCCGTCGCCCTGATCCGCCGCTGTCTGACACCGATCAATCACGCGGCGAATGGTGCTTTCCAGAAATGTGTGAACGGTGTTGTAAAACAACGAAAACGGCACCAGCGCATGCTCGTCTTTTTCTTTGATCGCCTGGGCGGCTTCCTGGAATCCGGACAGCATCGAGCGTTCGCCGCCCGACAGATGCTTGCCGGAGTTGCCGTGCTTGCGGATCTGCGCCAATACGTTTTGCATCAGGCGGAACTGATACGGCACAAACGGATAGGTCTGTATAAACTCTGTTTCCGAGGCGTAGCCCTTCAAATCCAGCACGGCATCGCGGAAAGTGAACAGGTTCTTGAGAATGGCGCTGTTTTGGGCATAGCTCATGCCAAGCAGCCGCGTCGCGTCTTCTGTTTTTGCGAGAATGCGCTTTTTGATCACTTCATCCACCGACGACGAGGTGAGACTCAGACGGGTATTGAAGCGACCCTGAATCTTGGAGAAATCGTCGCCGCTGATTTTGGTGATGGAATCAATGGCCTCCTGGCTGGTCACCATCACCCACACCCGTCCGTCGCACCGTGTGCCGATTTCCTCCACAATGGTCTGGAGATTAAGCATGAGGTGACTGTCCGAGCCGATATACTGACCGACCTCGTCAATCATAAACAGCAGGCGATACTCCTGCCCGCGCGATTCCACGTATTCCTTGATCTCCCCAACCAGCTGTTCGATGCTGATATCCGCTTGTTCGGTGCCGTTGAACCAGTTGCGGGCGGCGGTTTCGCTCATATCGAGCGTGCTCATCAGCACCTCAACGATATCGTCCTCGAAAAATGCAAAGGCATCGCGCGCATTATCCCACGTGTCGCCGTTGACCTCTTCAAACGCCGACAAAAACGCGTCCCATTTGCCGCTTTTCGCCACAAACCGCTCGAGCCTTGCCACCTTCAGGTCGTTGCCGTAGAAACCCTGATGCTCATAAAACACCTTCGCAAATACGCGCAAAATGGCGGTTTTATCTTTGTTGATGGGGCTTTTGGAATCGATGTTGAACAGGATGGTTTCCGTCGGAACAGCAGCGCACCGCTCCAGCCGGGCAAACATCGCGGGATCGTCAAACTTATCGGCAAAATACGTCACCGCTCCTTTACCGTCCACCGTTCGGTTGGAAAGCAGATAGGACAGCATCTTCAGAAAGTGCGATTTACCGCTTCCGAAAAAGCCCGAGATCCACACCCCGATCTTATCGGTCGGCACCGTAATCGACTGTTCGTAATTGGTCAGAAACGTATGGAAATGACGGTGCAGTTCCCGCGTGATGATGTATTCTTCCAGTTCTTCACGCATTTTATCGTCCTGCGCCACCTTGATCACACCGTTGATGTCTCTGGTGATATCGGATTTGAAAATATACTGCAGTTGCATACCAAGTACTCCTTTTTACAAGAGGTTGAAGGCCCGATAATAATGACCGTCCAAAAAGCGGTCGAACAGCTCCAGCGTCTGTCCGTTGAAGGTGCCCGGATACAGCATCAAAACGGGAATGTCCGCAAACACATGCTGAATATTATCGAGGATCTTGTGCGAGCGCATAAACGGATACACCTTGCCGACACCCGTAATCAGCAGGATATCGCCGTGGCGGTGATCGTCGTATGCCATTCGCTCGACAAACGCTTCGGGGGTTGCGACCTTCTGAAGCTGTTCGGCAAGATATTCCTTACCTTTGCGTTCTTCCGTCTTCGCAATGCTCGGCAGAATGCGCTTATCCGCGCAGATGTCCAAAAAGATGCGATACAGATCGCATTCGATCAGACGAAATGCCGTCGCCTCCCGTTTGAGAGTCTCGAAATACCGCGTGACGATCACTTCGTCTTCGGGCGGGTAGCAAAACACATGGATGCCGACCTCGTTGGATAAGCCGTGATTGGACAAAAAGCATTCTTCCGCCAATCGCGACGGCACACGATCGAGCAATTGCCATATATCCGACACGGTTTCACGCCTCCCTTACTTCCCCGCAGTAACCGGTGTCAACCACCTGTTCGTTACCAAGGGAATCCTAAAATTCACCAAGTATAAGTATAGCATAAAGACGGGAGGAATTTCAACACCATCGGGCAGATTTCAAAACTTTCCGTCCCTCCTTCTCCGACATAGAAAGCACACCCGCATCGCCGCCCGGATAGGATTAAAAAAAGCCGGATTTGTCTTTCAGAAGTCGGAGGCCAAGCGGTCTTAGGAAGACAACATGTTTCCCC
>JAZQHP010000081.1:0-4852 GCA_045540655.1 Acutalibacteraceae bacterium | reverse complement strand
ATACTTGCCGCAGTGGCACTCCCAGTCCTTGTTCGGACCAAAGATGCGCTCACAGAACAGGCCGTCGCGCTCGGGCTTCAGGGTGCGATAGTTGATCGTTTCGGGCTTGGTGACCTCGCCGTGCGACCATTCATCGCGAATCTGCTCGGGAGAGGCCAATCCGATCTTAATCGAGTCAAAAACATTGAAATCCATCATGGTGTTATGCCCTCCCTTTCTTATTCTTCGTCTTCGTCATCGAAAGACAGCAGGTCTGCGCCGAAGAAATCGTCGCCTTCAAATTCGCTCTCGTCGACTTCTTCCACGCCAAAGCCTTCCAGCTCTTTTTCGTCCGTCACGGTGCGGAACGCTTCGCTGTCGGCAGGAGCCATGCCCATGTCGTCGTCGTCAAACGTCTGCGACAGGTCGATGACTTCTTGATACTTGTTGAGGACCTTGATGTCAAGGCCGAGAGACTGCAGTTCCTTCACGAGCACCTTAAAGGACTCGGGCACGCCGGATTGCGGCACGTTGAGACCCTTGACGATGGATTCGTAGGTCTTCACGCGACCCGCCATATCGTCGGACTTGACGGTGAGGATTTCCTGCAGGGTGTAGGCGGCGCCGTACGCTTCCAGCGCCCACACTTCCATTTCACCGAAACGCTGACCGCCGAACTGCGCTTTACCACCGAGCGGCTGCTGGGTGACGAGCGAGTACGGACCCGTGGAACGGGCATGGATCTTGTCGTCGACAAGATGGTGCAGTTTCAGGAAGTACATATAACCGACGGTGACGGGGTTATCGAACGCTTCGCCCGTACGGCCGTCGAAAAGCTGGGTCTTACCGTTGCGGTTCTTGCCCGCTTGCTCCAGCAGTTCCTGGATGTCCTGCTCGTGCGCGCCGTCAAAGACAGGCGTCATCACCTTGAAGCCGAGGGCCGCCGCCGCATAGCCGAGGTGCACTTCGAGCACCTGACCGATGTTCATACGGGACGGAACGCCCAAGGGGTTCAGGACGATGTCCAGCGGACGACCGTCGGGCAGGAACGGCATATCCTCACTCGGGAGAATGCGGGACACGACGCCCTTGTTACCGTGGCGACCCGCCATCTTATCGCCGACGCTGATCTTACGCTTCTGGGCAATGTAGCAACGAACCACCATGTTGACACCGGGGCTCAGCTCATCGCAGTTTTCGCGGGTGAACACCTTGACATCCACCACGATACCGTACTCGCCGTGCGGCACATGGAGCGAGGTGTCGCGCACTTCGCGCGCCTTCTCACCGAAGATGGCGCGAAGCAGACGCTCTTCCGCGGTCAGCTCGGTCTCGCCCTTCGGGGTGACCTTACCGACGAGGATGTCGCCCGAGCGCACCTCAGCGCCGATGCGGATGATACCACGCTCGTCGAGATCCTTGAGCGCATCATCGCCGACGTTGGGGATGTCGCGGGTGATCTCCTCGGGACCGAGCTTGGTGTCGCGGGATTCCACTTCGTATTCTTCAATATGGATCGAGGTAAACACGTCATCGCGCACGATCTTTTCGTTGATCAGCACGGCGTCCTCGTAGTTGTAACCTTCCCAGGTCATGAAGCCGATGAGTACGTTCTTACCGAGCGCGATCTCACCGTTGCAGGTCGCGGGACCGTCAGCGAGCACATCATGTTCTTCCACGTGCTGACCGACCTCCACCACGGGGCGCTGGTTAACACAGGTACCCTGGTTGGATCGCGCGAACTTGAGGATCGGATAGGTGTCGATGTTGCCGTTGTCATCGCGGCGGATCATCACGCGATCCGCAGACACCGCCGTCACGGTACCGGCGGATTTCGCCAGCACGCAAACGCCCGAGTCCACGCCCGCTTTATATTCCATACCGGTACCGACGATGGGCGATTCGGTCTTGAGCAGCGGCACAGCCTGACGCTGCATGTTGGAGCCCATCAGTGCACGGTTGGCGTCGTCGTTTTCGAGGAAGGGGATCATCGCCGTCGCGACGGAGACGACCATCTTCGGGGACACGTCCATGAAGTCGATGCGGTTGGGTTCGGTTTCAAGGAACTCACTGCGGAAACGCGCATTGACGCGGTTACGCGCAAAACGACCCTGCTCATCGAGCGGTTCGTTCGCCTGCGCGACGATGTAATCGTCTTCCATGTCGGCGGACATATACACCACTTCGTCGGTCACCACGCCCATCTCCTTATCGACGCGGCGATAAGGCGCTTCGATAAAGCCGTATTGGTTGATGCGGGCGAAGGTCGCCAGATAGGAGATCAGACCGATGTTCGGACCTTCGGGCGTTTCAATCGGGCACATACGGCCGTAGTGGCTGTAGTGAACGTCACGCACTTCGAAGCCCGCACGGTCACGGGACAGACCGCCCGGACCGAGCGCCGACAGACGGCGCTTATGGGTCAGCTCGGCAAGCGGGTTGTTCTGATCCATGAACTGGGACAGCGGCGAAGAACCGAAGAATTCCTTGATCGCCGCGTTCACGGGGCGGATGTTGATGAACGCTTGCGGAGTCGCAGAGTCAAGATCCTGCGCCTGCAGGGTCATGCGCTCGCGGATAACGCGCTCCATACGGGAGAAGCCGATGCGGAACTGGTTCTGCAACAGCTCGCCCACCGAACGGATGCGGCGGTTGCCCAGATGGTCGATGTCATCGGTGGTGCCGATGTCATACGCCAGGCAGTTGACATAGTTGATAGATGCGAGCATATCATCAATAATGATATGGTTGGGGATCAGCTCGGGCAGACGCTCGACGATCGCCTCGCGGATCGCCTGTTCACCGTCGCAGGTGTCGAGGATTTCTTTGAGCACGACATAGCGCACACGCTCGTTGACGCCGAGTTCGGTCGCATCAAAATCAATATACTTGGAAATGTCGACCATACCGTTGGTGATGATCTTGACTTCCTTCTGCTCGCCGTGGTCTTCCACCGTCACATACGCGACCGTGACACCCGCATCTTCCATTTCCATGGCGTGCGCACGGGTGATGACCTCGCCCGCTTCCGCCATGATCTCGCCCGTGTTGGGGTTGATGACGGGGCGGCTCAGGGTGCAGCCCTGCAGACGGTTGTGCAGACCGAGCTTTTTATTGTATTTATAGCGTCCCACGCGCGACAGATCGTAGCGGCGGGGATCAAAGAACAGATTTTCCAGATGCTCTTGCGAGTTCTCCACGGTCAGAGGCTCGCCGGGACGGAGCTTGCGGTACACTTCGAGGAGCGCTTCCTCGGTGTTCTTGGTGGGATCCTTTTCGATGGTCGCCAGAATGCGGTCATCCTCACCGAAGAATTCGATGAGCTCCGCGTCCGAACCGAGACCCAGCGCACGGACAAACACCGTGACGGGGAGCTTGCGGTTCTTATCGATGCGGACATAGAACACATCGGACGAGTCGGTTTCATATTCCAGCCACGCACCGCGGTTGGGGATGACGGTGGAGGTGAACAGCTTCTTACCCACCGTGTCATAGCTCATACCGTAGTACACGCCGGGCGAACGCACCAACTGCGACACGATAACGCGTTCGGCACCGTTGATCACGAAGGTGCCGCTTTCCGTCATCAGCGGGAAATCTCCCATGCAGATCTCGGATTCTTTGATTTCGCCGGTCTCTTTGTTGAGAAGGCGGGCGCGCACATGAAGGCGGGTCGCATACGTGACGTCGCGCTCCTTGCATTGCTCCACGGTGTATTTGGGCGTGTCATCCAGACGGTAATCGATGAATTCCAGCACCAGATTTCCCGTGTAGTCGCTGATGGCCGCCATGTCGCGGAACACTTCGCGCAACCCTTCGTTGAGGAACCAGGCGTACGAATTCTTTTGCACTTCGATCAGGTTGGGCATGTCAAGCACTTCATTGATCTTCGCAAAGCTCATACGCGTGGTTTTGCCGAGTTGCTTTGGTTTGATGTTGACCATTGGGCGTTCACTCCTGTATTCAATATTTCCGTTAAACCGGAGTCCTTGTCGCAGGCTTTTGAAGCGGCCGTCCCTTGCCGCCGCAAAAGATGCTACAAAAATTTTTCTTGCATTTTTTCAGCTTTTGTGGTAGGCTGATATTGCAGGAAAAGGGGGTAATTCCCCATGATTATGCAGTTTACTATAATACACAATTCTTTTCCGGTTGTCAATCGTTTTTTTCGATTCGACCGATTTTTTTTGCGTTTTTTCGGAAAATCCATCCATTTCCGGAGAAATGCTCTTTTTTTGCCCTAAAAAGAAACACCCGGTGGCGTGGATTTGTATTTGCGGTTTAGGGCGCATATTCATCCGTCCGACGGGTATGCTATCGTCAACCGAAGGAGGGATGCTTTGTGGCCATTACCGCCATCCGCACGCTGATCATCTACGTGGTGCTGATCATCGCCATGCGCATCATGGGACGTCGCCAGCTCGGCGAACTGCAACCCATCGAGCTGGTGGTCACCCTGCTGATCTCCGATATGGCGTCCGTGCCGATGGGCGAAAGCGGCATTCCGCTCCTGAGCGGGTTGATTCCGATCATGGTGCTGGTTGCCGCCGAGATCCTCCTGTCGGCATGGTCGCTGAAGTCGCCCCGCTTCGCGTCGCTCGTCAGCGGCAATCCCATGATTATTGTGCGAAACGGTATCCCCGATCGCCGCATCCTCAAAACCCTGCGGCTGTCTATGGACGATCTGGCGGGCAGTCTGCGCAGTCAGGGCATTTTTGATCTGAGGGATGTCCAGCTGGCGATCGCCGAAACGGGCGGCTCTATCACTGTCTTCCCCACCGCCGCCAAGCGTCCCGTCACCCGCGAGGATCTGCCCGCTCCGCCCGCCGACCACGGCATGCCGATGGTAGTGCTGGCGGACGGCGCCTGGTGCCGC